>JAZRAW010000140.1:0-5141 GCA_045634765.1 Alistipes sp. | reverse complement strand
CTAAACTAATAAGCTATTAAACACCCGTGAGAGGAGCTGTAAAATATATCCTACTGCTTGTTATGAGCATAATCTCGGCATCGTGCATTTTCGATGCGGAGAGATGCGTCATAGCCACCGACAAGCAGTACGATGTTATGTTTACAGTCTCGCTAAGCGGTCAGCATACGCGAGCAGCGTGGGAGGAGGAATACCCCTCGGAGGTGGGCGTGCCCTTCGACTTCCGCATCATGCCCGACAACCTACGCATGGTAGTCTTTACAGATGATGGCGAGCGCGTAGGCGTTATCGCCGACCTCGACTACTGGCCTATAAACGAGGCTCACACCGAGTTCCAGTTTATGGGTAAGATGCCTCGTGAGATACTGGAGTATATCAATGCAAGTGGCCAGACACAAGGCTACCGCTTTATGGTGCTCGCAAACTGTGCAGATAACTCAAGTGGCGAGGAGTATATCACCTACAGCCAAGCACAGCTCGACCCCACAAACGAGACGTCGTCAATACCTATGTGGGGCGTTAAGGAGGTAGATGTGACACCGCTGTATAATCGTGATAGACTCGACATCGGCGACATATCGTTGCTTCGCGCTGCCGCAAAAATTGAAGTTAAGCTCTGTGATAAGCTAAAGAGCGAGCGCACAACTATCAACTCGGCAAGCCTCAAATACTACAACCAAACGGGATATGTACTCCCCAGTGGCTGGTCGCAGGTGACAGATACAAAGAAGCTCGACCAGGAGCGTTGCTTTAGAATATATCGCCATGCCGCGCTCAATATGCCATTTATCGAGGATAAGGAGACGGGAGCCTACTACATATACATCACCGAGTATGACAACATCAACTACTCTGGTGAGCGCAACAAGATAAGCATAGAGTTCATGGTTGGTGGCGAGCCTAAATACTTCGAGGATGCTATATCGTTCTGCGAGTATCACGATGGCGCACCAGTGGAGAATAGCCACTACAACATTGTGCGCAACCATATCTACGAGTTTGAGGTGCTCAGCATCGCAGGCTCGAGCCTCGTGTTGGAGTACACCGTGGCAGACTGGACAACGGAGGACTGGGGCAATGGCTTGGAGTATGAGGAGCACGACCTATCGTACCCAACATACCACAACCCTGTTGTGCCATACGAATTCTTAGTTCTCAATGGCACACAGCAGGCAAGCTATGTTATTACCCAACAGCCAACGATGCACTATAACGCGGGTAAACCCGAGGAGGGCGGTTTCCACTGCTACTTCCAGATTTTGGCACCAAACAATGTAGAGTGGAAGCCATCATTTACAGCCTCAAAGGAGAACTATCAGCTTCGCGTATATAAGCTCAACAGCAGCCTTGTTCAGAGCAGTGAGGCAATCTTCGACTCAGGTGTCGAGGGCAAGCAGGGTAATATTGGTGCTTGTGGAGCTGGCGAATGGTACCATATTGTAGTCTTCCCATTGAGTGACGATGGCGCTGATAGCACAGTCATTGAGTTTGGTATATCATATTATCAGGAATGGACAGACCAGTATATCAACCTATATGTGAATGGTGAGTACGGTAATATCAGATGGCCCAACAGTGGCAGCAACCCTAAGCTTATAAACATCAGACATACATCACAGCCACAACAAGCTAATGATGATGAAGAGGAATAGAGTATGAAAGATAGAATACTACATATAATTGCCATGTTTGTGATGTCGCTAATTGCGGTGTCATGCTCTGCGGTGTTCGACGACGAGCAGATGCCCAATGGCGATAACTACATCACGCTTAGCTTCAAGACGCCCGGTGTAGATACACGCGGTGAGGTGGCAGATAACGAGTATGAGTCATATTTGAGCCATCTCGATGTGGTAATTTATGAGTACGACAACGACACATACACCCCCTTCCACTATGAGCGTGTAGATGTCTCGGCGACACCCACAGGCAAGGCGAGAATATCAAAGACCAAGAGGGACTTTAAGGAGAATATCCCATATCGCTTCTTCATCATTGCCAACAGCACGCTCCCAAGCTCGGCATACCACAACAACGGCAGTATCTTAGACTACAATACATTCTTGAAGCTCGACCAGACCGATAACTACATCCACCTTTCGGGCATCGAGTTTGGCGTCGAGGGCTCTATCTATCCACAGATGTTTCTGATGGATGGCATCGCCTATATGGGTGATAGTGAGCCTGCAACGGCGGGTAATATTGTTATCAACGACCCCAAAACCGATGAGGATGTTACAGTAAAGGTTACTCTGCGTCGTGCTGCTGCCAAGGTGCAGATAACCATCACACCAGGCAATATGGTTACCCTCACCCAGCAGCTTATGGCGAAGTCGAACGGATATATGGTGCGTAATATGCCCATTAGGACTACGCTTACTGCCGAGGGTGGCTACCCACTAAATAATTCTGGTGCAAACCCATATTGGAAGTCATCAACAATCTCGCAGACCCCCTATTTCGAATTGATACCCATAGAGTGGGATGCGGAGGGTAATATCACCAACTACCAAGTAAAGATTACTCTCTACTGCTACTCGCACACATGGACAAAGGACCAGGTGTTCGATAGGGGTACATCTGTGGTAGTTATGCTTCCGATGATATACAATGGAGTTGAGTACGTGAACAACTACTATCAGATATCATTCAGTAAGAAGGAGGAGGATAAGATTAATGAGTCGTATCACCTCATCAAGCGTAACACCTACTACGACCTGCGCATCAACCTCAATGCCCCAGGCGCTGAGGACTTCAACGAGCCCGAGACAATCGAGAATATCCTCTACTTCACCGCACCATGGGAGAAGATTGACCTCGAGGTGTCGGGTGAGGATACGGTTAGGTATCTCAAGGTCAACAAGAATGAACTATACATGTATCATACTGATGAGCTTCTCGACGAGTTATATTACTCGTCATCATCGCCCGTTGAGGTTACCTATGTCAGTGGTAGTTGCTACTACTATGATAAGTACAACCGAGAGGTAAATGTTACGGATAGTGCAATATTAAACACCATATATGGTACTGTTGATGAGGATGCTACATCAGGAAATGTAGCGGTACACAGCGCTGACCCAACAAACAACACCATTCGCTACTTCCAACTACAGGTTAAAAACCAGGAGGGAATGACCGAGATTATCAATGTGAAGCAGTATCCGCTTATCTACATCACCAACAACCTCCCCTGGTACTCCTATCGCGATGACTACTACTATCGCACATCGGGGGGACACAGCTGGAATAGTGTGAGCAACCGTACAAGTGGTGATTTGCCAACAACATATAGATATGCAGGTGACCGTATTACAAGCATCTACACAATAAATAGCGTAGACGTCAATACTAAAACTGTAAAATATACCTACAGCAATGCTTATCCAAACTCAAGAAGTAGTACTGGTTGGACCGCCTCAAAGGTTAGAGGCAACCAAGTAAATAATAGCCAAAACTACGATATACAGTACTATCAGTATACATCTAATACTGTGAGAACAACTTCATGTGAGAAGCACAATGTGCGTAACTATCATGTGCGTGTGATGGCATCATCAGGCGACTATACACTTGGCCGTCCAGCATTGGATGAACATGGCTACACAGCGGGTGATGAGGACAATGCTAAACTCGTCTCACCATCCTTCGTTATCGCATCGCGCTTGGGCGCTGTGCTCTCAACCTATAGTAATTTGTCTAAGTTAGACAACGAGGAGAAGTTGGTAGTCTTTGCCGACCACTGCAAGAACTATGTGGAGGTAGACGATGTTAACGACGATAAGACAGACCCCGTTGTAGTATACGACAACTGGCGACTCCCAACCGAGGCTGAATTAAAGATTATTATGGACCTTCAGGGAGGTGATGGTGTTAATGCCGATGCTATCGACTTCTTGCTAAATGGTGGATACTACATGAGTGCAAGTGGTCCAGTATTCAACCCTAAAAATACGGATGACACAATAGAGCTAAATGACCCCTGGGATGCTAGTGGTGTCGCTATTCGATGCGTAAGAGATGCATATTAAACATTTGAAGAGATGAAACGAGTCATATACATATTCACACTATTGATCCTACTGCTCAGCTCGTGCGTGCAGGAGGAGGTGGTCGTTACGCCTGTGGTAGATGATGTGCCCGAGGGATATACAAAGATTACCTTCACAGCAAACATAGCATCACCCACCACCAATATCGACACTCGCGCAGTAGACCCCGATGGCTTGGATGTGAATAATATGACGCTATTCTGCTTCAATGAGTTTGGTCTCTACATCAGCTCCGAGGAGGCAACACTTGTGCCTGGAACAAAGAACGACGACGGCATCTCTGAGAGTGGTCAGTATACCGCCGTTGTGCCTAACCACACACATATAATCCACTTTTTAGCCAACCATAGTAGCGGTCTATACGACGAGAAAGACTTCCCCGGTCAGACCGAGAGCATGGTTGTGGCAAACATGGAGGGTGGCTCGGGTATGCTTGTATATTGGTCGCGCTTCAAGATAGACGCCAACAGTGGCAAATCTATCCACGACCAGTTAGCTGCACTAACATACGAAATAGGCGGAAAAACCTATAAGGGTATTAAGCTAATAAGAAATCAGGCAAAGATTACGATTGATAATTGGAATACCGACAAATTTATCGTTACGGGATTCCGTACGGTTAACATCCCCGCATTCGGCACTGTGGCCCCCCACCACCCCGACCTAAAGTTTGACATCGTAGATGACTGGGAGGAGACCCCGGAGTTTGTGACACTGCCCAACAACCAGGCGCTGATGTCCGACATCTCGGATATTAACACCAAGCCCGCAGACTACATCTTCGAGAGCGAAAACTCGGGCGATAAGCTCATCAGCGTTATCATCAAGGGCCATGCACCCGACGACCCTAAAGACAAGTACTACCGCATAGTGATGCAAAATCCCGACGGTAGCAACTTCATGATACGCCGCAACCACCACTACAACATTAAGATTACGGGCATGCTAACCTATGGTCAGGATAGCTTCGAGAAGGCACTCACAGCCCCCGCCTCGAACAATGCGTGGATATCAATCGACGAGTGGGTAAACGAAATTACGGATGGAACGGAGACCCTATGGGTGGAGCAGACAAGCTATGTGCTTAGT
>JAZRAW010000139.1:0-3312 GCA_045634765.1 Alistipes sp. | reverse complement strand
TAAGGAGGTTCCCGAGGCTTCGGAGGTGCTTCGCAAGGGTGATGAGGTAGATCCTGCATCTAAGGAGGCTGTCGAGGTTACCGACCTCGATCCCGTCAAGGATTACGTTTTGCTGGTAGCTGCAGAGGGTGCTGGCAAGACAACAATGGTAGAATTGGCCTTCACAACCAAGGATGACCCATCAAACGTCATCGAGCACAACTACACCCGCGTTAGGGGTTCAAAGTATAGCTCAAACTACTACCTCATGTTCTCATACGAGGATGCTAACGAGGCTGATAACTTCGCATACAACGAGAAGACCCTGTGTCTCGACTTCTACGGCGACCCCGAGAAGGATTATCTCCCCGCAGGCACATACGAGGTTAAGGAGTCTACAGAGTGGCCTTGCCTCAACAGCATGCGTTACTCAACATATGGCTACGACAATGGCGTGCTGCTTAAGAGCGGTGCTGTGGTTGTATCTATCGACCCCGACACCAAGGCTTACACATTCGATATCGACCTTCAGTTGAAGGATGGCCGCAGCTTGAAGGCCAACTACACTGGTGATGTTGACAACATGCCCGTTGTTGACAAGGTTTTCGTGACCACTGATTACACTTCTGCTAAGGCAACAACCACAGATAATGGTCTTAACTGGGCATTGACACTTGCTGACGATGCTGGCAACACAGCATATCTCAACCTTGCAAACGCATTCCAGGCACCATACATCGTTAATAACACTTACACCATCAGCACATCGGCTGAGGAGTTCAGCGTAAAGGCTTTGGCTGCTGAGGCTGGTCAGTTCGACAACGTAACATCAACTTTTGTTGTTGCAGGCGAGAACGGTGGCGAGTTTAAGTTCGCTACAGGTACGCTTACCGTAGACATCGACTGGGAGACTAAGGAGTACCTCATATCGTTCTATGGCACACTCGAGAATGGCTACATCATCGAGTCTGAGTATAAGGGCGGCGTTGAGGGTTGCTCACTCGAGCAGTCTGAGGAGGTTATCGACGTTACGATGAACCGCGCATATGCAAGCTCTTACGAGTCGGGCGCTAACTGGTATATCACCCTTGCACAGAACGGTGAGGGCGACGTTGTAAACTACATGCTTAAGCTCGATGTATATTGCAAGCCATCGCAGTTCCTTGCAGCAGGCGTATATCAGCTTGGCGTAGGTACCGGTGAGGGTTACCTCGGCGTAGATGCCACAACACTCACAGTAGCTGGTCAGGGTCAGTACAACTTCACTGAGGCACGCCTCACCGTTGAGACAAATCTTGCTGACAAGACCTACACTATGGTAGTATCTGGTAAGGTGCAGGATGGTCGCACATTCCTCATGTCTTATGTGGGCAAGGTCGATGGCATGGAGATCGTTGACGCTGAGGATACTCCCAGCGACTTGACTTGGTCAACATTCTCTGCAAAAAAGTGGTACTCTGACAACTGGGAGCTCACAATCAAGGACTCTACTGAGCAGTACACCATGGCCTTCGATATGCGTACTGGCAACTCAAGCATCAATTACATCCCAACAAATATCTACACCCTTGGCGAGTCATATGTTGACACCGTGTACATCGACAACAACTACAGCACATTCAACGGTAGCAAGAAGGCCTTTGAGAGTGTAACTCTTAATATTGAGTATCTGGAGGCTTCGCAGACCTACAACGTATCGTTCGAGGTTAAGCTCGTTGACGGCCGAGAGTTCAACGGCACTTACTCTGGTGCTATTGCAGGTAGCCCCGCAGCATAGTAGCGATTGATACTATATGTAGAACAAAACATGACAATTCTCATGAAAAATATTTGGTTAATGATGTGTGGCGCTCTAACCCTTACACTCTTTGCGGGGTGTAAGGGCAACGAGCCCGAGGTTAAGCCCCAGGGCGACACCACACTCACTCTTGAAACCAAGAGCGTTGATGCCACAGCCGATGGTGGCCACTTCGAGGTTAACTATGCTCTTGAAAACCCCATTGAGGGCGCAGAAATTAAGGTTAACGCTGAGAAGGATTGGGTATACAACATAGACACATCTGTCGATGGAGTCATCTCTTTCGATGTTGCAGCAAGCTACGATGCGGAGGCCCGCAACTGCCGCTTGGAACTGATTTATCCAGGTGTTTACCCAAACCCAACTATCACCGTGAAGCAGGCGGTGGGAAAGGAGCACTCGATAAAGCTCGAACTTGTAAATGCTGCGGCTACTACCATCACTATGAACGTAGTGCCCGAGGACAAGAACATGCCGTACGTCTTTATCCTTGGTACTGGTAAGTACTTCGAGGAGAATGGTGGCGAGCTCATGTACAGCGACGAGGCTTTGTGGGCAAGCGACATGGAGATTTTCGAGAGCTTTGGCGGTGCGTTTGGTGGCGACGCATCTACGGGTGCTGCAGCCTTCATGTACACAGGCGATATGATGGGTCACCAGTTCACAGGCGTTACACCTAACACGACCTATGTGGCATACGCCTACGGTTTTGACAACAAGACGCTTACACCCCTGACCGAGATTTCGCGCCTTAAGATTACCACAACTGCCGTTAGCGACTACACCCTCCACTTCGACTTCGAGGTCGAGGTAGATGGCCCTAACGTGACTATAGACGTCGCACCCCAGGACTACGACGGTAACTACTACTATGGCGTGTTTTGGGCAAAGGATGTAGCGGGTGCCTCGGAGGAGGAGTTGCGCAGCTACTGCGAGCAGACATGGGAGAACGACAAGGCATACTACTCATCGTTCTTCGACACCCCTGAGCAGGGCTTGCACTTCATCTTCAACGAGCTTGCCTTCCGCGGCGCGCAACACCTCGAGGTGGAGCTCGATGCTAATACGGAGTTTATCCTCTGGGCATTCGGCATGGATGACGAGGCACTGATGAATACCACTCCCGAGTTCTACACCTTCAAAACAGGCGGCGTTAAGGCTTCGGAGAACACGTTTACACTATCCGTAACTGAACTTCACCCCCGTAAGGCAACGGTAAAGGTGGAGCCATCGAACGACGACTCCTACGTGGCAGCCTTGGTTGCTGGCGACCGCTTCGAGAATAATAGCGATGCAGAGATTATGGAGTATATCCTCACCAACTTCTCCGTACAGTATGTCAACGGCACTATGAGCGACACCGCCACAGGTCTTGTGCCCTCAACGGAGTATGAGTTGCTGGTATTTGGTGCGCAAGCAGGTGCCCCAACCACAGGGCTCTACCGCCACAAGTTCACTACCGCAGAGGTTGTATATGCCGACCTCGACTTCTCGCTCACTATCGACAAATATTACAACGGCACGGAGCTCGCAGC
>JAZRAW010000138.1:0-36218 GCA_045634765.1 Alistipes sp. | reverse complement strand
GGGCTTCCTAAAGATGAACAAGGGTAAGTTGGTCGTGATGGTCAAGGCGGAGGATGCTATCAAGGCGTTCACTACGATACTCCCTGAGGTGAGTGAGGGTGACGATTCAACTTTTGAGATGATTAATGGCGTGGTACAGAGCTTCCCGGGCATCTTTATCTCAATGCACTACAATAGATAATATCCAGAGCGGAGATTTGACCACATCATGGATAATTATAGAGTGGACCGCCCATAGGGGTAGTCCACTCTTGTGTTAACTTAGGATGTCTGCATAGCGTTGGTCGATGACGTGCCAGTCGACAACCTTCCACAAATCTTCGACACTATTGCGACGCATATTGCGATAGTCTATATAGTAGGCGTGTTCCCACACGTCAATTGCTAATAGTGGTGTGAGACCATCCGTCAGGGGTGTCCCAGCATTGGGCTTTGAGATGATGTATAGCACGCCATCCCTATCTGCTGCAAGCCACACCCAGCCCGAGCCAAAGAGTGTTGTTGCCTGTGTTGTCATGCGCTCCTTAAGTGCCTCTACGGAACCAAACTGTGCATCTATGGCGTGCTTAAGTGCTCCCGTAGGGTGGTGCTGGGCGCGAGGTGCAAACTGCTCGAAGTAGAAGACATGATTCCATGCCTGTGCAGCATTGTTAAATATTGCACCATCGCTTGTGCAAATAATCTCCTCAAGGGGCATGGTCGCATAGCGCGAATCCTCTATAAGCTCATTGAGTTTAGCAACATAGCTTGCGTAGTGTTTGTCGTGGTGAAAGTGTAGCGTCTCGGCAGATATGTATGGCTCGAGAGCATCGTAGGCGTAGGGTAGCTCAACAATGGTGATGAGTGCCGTAGCAATAGTTGATAGTGTCATAATTGCAGTGTGTTAATGTGTATACATCGTACCACTACAATAATAGGACCACAATACTCACTACTTAGCTCTTTTCTCGTGTCTCCACATCTGCCAGCTATTTGTAAGATTCTGCCACACGATGTAGGCTGTGGGGGCAATAGAGGATACGGGGTTGAGAAAGTTTAGTGAGAGCCATATTGCAAAGATTGTGTTCTTCTGTCCCACGGATTGTGTTGTGGCTACAACATCGCCAGTGTAGCGACCGAGAAATCGTCCCACGCTAAACTGCACGGCGCAGAGCACAAGTGCCATGATGGCGAGTTCAACACCGATGATTGGCTCAATGTTCGAGTCGAGAATAAATACCGTTGTGCGACCCATAACGAGGATTAGTGATATGAGCCAAAGGTAGAACGAGATGGAGGAGTGTGATGCAAACCATGCGGCAACCTTGGGTAGTAACCAACGACATAGCTGTGCTATGACAAATGGCGCTATGAGCGTAGGTGCAACTCGTGTGATAATCTCCATGAAGGTGCAGCTGCCACTACCAAAGGCGTGTAGCATGTAGGGCGCTACGATTGCCGTAACGAGGTTGCACACAAGGCTGTATGTTACCATCATCGTCACATTACCGCCCAGCATACCTCCAATTACTACTGCAGCCATGGCTATGGGTGCCATGACGCATATCATTGCACCCTGACCGACAGTCTCGCCAAGCAGCGGTGTTACGACGAAGTAGACGATGGCGGCACCTAAAAACTGTATGAGTAGCATCCATGGGTGAGACCACTCAAGGCGCATATTACGTATGTCGACACGGCAGAAGGTTATAAAGAGCATCGCCGCGATAAGTACTGGTGTGAGAGTGTGCTCGGTTATCTCTTCGACAACGCCTAAGGGACGGCATAGCGCGACACCCACAACCATGGCGAGGGGCATGGCTATTGTCCTGATATTCTGTTTCGTTAGTGCCATATTTCCTGTGTTAGCTTCTATCTTTTTTGCGTCTTGAGCCTCTACGATCTGTGGATTGTGGCGCTCGCTTCTTGGATAGTAGGAAGCTGAGGCTCTTTGACATCATGCGGTTGCGTGTGTCGCAATCGGCTATGGCCTCAAAGGGGAAGCCTACGATAATAGTGCGGTAGTTGCCCGCATATGCTACAGCCGCCGAGCTCTCGTTGTCGTAGCATAGTATGGTGTGCGCCTCGTCGCCAACAGGCGATATGACGTCAACAGCCTCCACGGCGTATATCTCCGACGAGAGTGTAGTGTTAAACTCAACCTCTCCAATAAGACAGGTGCTGCTCTGACGCTTGGTGGATAGCGTAATGGGTGTTACAGCGCGATGAGCAAGCGTATCTGTACCGCTATATGTAACGTGTAGCACCTCCTCGGCAAAGGTGCGATCGCCCTCTGTGGCACCCTCACTCCACCATAGGTCGCTAAGTGTATATGCTCCCGTAATTAGCAGCGCTCCGCCCGCTTGGGTGTATTCGCGAAGTCGTTGTTGCATGGCCTCGGGGAGCACTTCGTGGCGTAGTGTTGTGTTGCGACCTATTGTCGTGGTGAGCTGCTTGCCTAAAATGAGGTCCACGGCGCGGAAGTCATTGAGTTGCACCATGCCCGCCTCTACGGCGCCCAGAGAGCAGGAACTAAAGGTGTATCCAGCCTCGACTATTGAGTGCCCATGTAGTGCGGGATAGTCGAAGGTGTTTCCCGCTATGACCATCGTCTCATAGTTACGCAGTGAGGTGCCGAGCGCATTGCTATCATCCTCGGAGCGGTTTAGTGAGCGGTCGAATATTGTCTGCTCGCCGATAAATGAGATGTCAGATATGTATGGCACACCACCATCATGCGTGTGCACAAATCCCGCTGTGGTGTCGGTAGATATGCGTTGTGGTGTCGATGTGCGAGTGAAACCATTGACGACGAGAATATGCCCCTTCGACGCAGAGCGACGGCACGCTGAGAGGGTCTCAGAGTCGAAGCTCTCGCCACCAGCGTTCACCGCAGTAATGCGGTAACTGTATATGTGGTCGGGCTCCTGAGTTACGGTTGTTGAGGTGGACTCAATGCGACGTCCCGTATCAAAGCCTCCGCCATCCACGCGCGTATATAATATGTAGTATTCAGCCTCTGCTGTGGGCTCTAAAGGGTCGGGGGTGGGTTGCCACGATAGGTGTGCGGTATTGCCATCCATCACAACCGCAAAGTTGTGTACAGGGAGTGGTTGTACGACATATTCAAAGTCGTACTGCGAGGCGAGATAGCGTAGCATGCCCTTGTATATCGCGCGACTAACATCGAAGCGAAATGCAGGGTCGAGGCCGTAGCACATATCTCCATAGTTTTGGTGTGAAAGCAACTCGAGTAGCATTGTGGGGCAACTGGGTATGCGTGCTTCGTAGTAGGCTCTATCCCACATGCCACGTCGCTTCCAATTTGGCTCGTGTAATGCTTGTATGTCGCTTACAATCTGCGTCATAACAATGTCTGTAAGGTCGCGCGAACGCAGGCGTGAGGCGTTGAGGGCAAACTTTCCTTTATTGTCGCGTGTGCAGTATATGCCAAGTGTGCCTACTATGTCGTCGTTATCTCTTACGCCAGCATCGGAGTGCATGGCAAGGGTGAGGTCGATGGGTATATGCTTGCCAACGCTATCGGCAAGGTGCTCTGAGCCTCCCATGAGGTAGTTAACCCAGTGTGCACGAGACATATAGTCCTCTTTATAGTCGTCACTATTGTCTTTGGGTGAGTATACACTTGTTGGAAATCCTGACCACTGCAACCAGTAGCGTGCACCTTCGGTAAAGCGAGGGTAGCCGCTTGTGCGCTCCCAGGGTATGGTGTCTGCTTCGGCGGTTGCTGGTGGGTTACCACGGCGTATATTGCCCATGCCGCCTCCAATCTTTATAGCATCTGCACTGACTACGCCATGCTCCTTTGAGTAGTTCGATAGTGTCACAAGAGAGTCATGCTCGCCCGCTTCGAAGTAAAATTCGCCAAGCGGTATCCACATAGCTCCACCCATCTGTTGGTTGATGGTGAAAGTGTGGTCGCCACCCGAAGCGTGTACGGTGTAGTGGGCATCGCTAACGCTATTCTTAAGTGTGGCATAGGAGATATAAAGTGTGTAGATACCAGAGGTCGGTATCGTACCTCCCCATGTCGCTGTGGCTACCCTCTCTTGGTTGTTTGTCGTAGCTATCATGCGTGCTGTGCCATCGGTAAAGGGGTTGTGCCCTGCGGAGTACTCCTCATGGAGGTGGGCAAAACCCATGCCTGCATGCTGCCACTCGGTTGCGCCGCCCGCCTCACGGTAGATGGTAGGTGTTATGCCCTCATCGTTGTCGAGTATCACCTCCTCCGTGCGCATACTTCGCTCGCGAGGTAATAGTACGGTGGCCCCTGCGCGCTCCAACATCGGTAGAAGGTAGGGTACGACGTAACTCTGTGTGTATAAATCTTCGACTGTCTCCCAAAGACACGAGCGCTGCCAGCTCCACTCGCCACTCTTATTTTTGAAGTAGCGACCGTGGCTCTGCCATAGTGCTATGTGTCTGTTCTGTAGGCCATTGGTGGGTTGTGATACCTCACTTGTGCGCGTGATTAGCGGCGTTACACCCCTGTATGTAAATGCCTTAGAGGTGTGCTCAGGGTCGTAGTATTGGGGTATGAGGTTATCTATAAGCTTACCATCTGAATAGATGGAGAGTGCGTAGTTGCGATACTTCTCTGGTAGGGCGCTGCGCACGCTGTCGTATATGCGCTCGATGCTCTCGTGGCGCATGGGGTAGTATGAAAGCTCTGCCGAGGTGCGTACCTCGACTTTACGGTTGCGTATGCGTACCTCTTCAACCTTGACATAACTTCCACTAACTTCGGGGAGTGTTATGCTTTGTAGTTTCGCAGCAATAGCCGTGCGTTCTGCCTTATTCAATGAACTCTGTGCTGAGGCTGTGGTAACTGTAAGAAAAAGTATGATAAAGGAGAGCGTATAACGCGCCAAGTTGTTCATTATTAAGGTGAAGTCTACTAATATTTTACATTAGAAAGGAATAGTCCGCAAGCGGGGGCTCCAGCGCTTGAGCGCGATAGGTCGCGCGAGGTGATGATGTCGTCGAACTCCGCCACGCTATATTTTCCGCGTCCCACATCTACGAGTGTGCCCACAATGGCACGCACCATGTTGCGCAGAAAACGGTCGGCACGAATAGTGAAGCGTAGTGTGCCATCGCTCTCCACAACCCACTCGGCGTGTGATATGTGGCAGATGTTTGTCTTGTTGTTAGAGTTTAGCTTGGCAAACGATGTAAAATCCTCATGCTCCAGAAGTCGTCGTGCAGCGGCGTTCATCGCTTCGATGTTGAGGTCGGCGGTGTAGTGCCATGCTGAGTAGCGACGAAAGGGTGACTTGCGGGGTGTGAGGAAGTAGGTGTACTCGCGCTCCTTGGCATCGAAGCGGGCGTGCTGGCTCTCCTCGACCTCGTATATGCGCATTATGGCGATGTCGTGGGGCAGCACCTTATTGAGTTTGTATGCCATCTGGTGGCAATCTATGACGGTGTCGCTGTCGAAGTGTGCGGTGTAGAACGAGGCGTTTACGCCAGTGTCTGTGCGTCCCGCGCCGACAATCTCCGTGGGCACGCCACGTAGCATCGATAGTTTTGCCTCGATTGTTCCCTGTACCGTTGCGGTGTCGGGCTGACGCTGCCAACCGAAGTATGCCGCACCGTCGTATTGTAACTCTATGAAGTAGCGCATAGCCGAGGTGGATTAGTATTCGCGTGCGCCGAAGATAGCGGTGCCTATGCGTACCATTGTTGAACCATACTCAAGGGCAATGGGATAGTCGTCCGACATGCCAATAGAGAGGGTGTCGAAGCTCTCGCCAAAGCATGGCTTAAGCTCCTCAAATATCTCTCTAATAGCCTGGAAGTCACGGCGTATAGTAGTCTCGTCGTCGGTGTTTGTGGCTATGGTCATAACGCCACGCACACGGATGTGCGACATAGCCTCCAGGGCTCTTGATGCAAGGTATGAGCGTAGCTCCTCGATGTCCCAACCCGACTTTGTCTCCTCGTCGGCAACGTGCACCTCAAGCAGAATATCTATGACGCGCTTGTTTTTTGCTGCCTGCTTCTCAATCTCCTCGACAAGGCGGTCGGAGTCTACTGAGGCGATAAGCGATACAAAGGGGGCAATAAGTTTGACCTTGTTGGTCTGCAAGTGGCCAATCATATGCCACTCGATGTCGGTGGGTAGTGTAGCCTGCTTTTGTGCCATCTCCTGTGGGCGGCTCTCGCCAAAGATGCGCTGGCCAGCCTCGTATGCCTCCATTACGCGCTCTGCGGGGTGAAACTTCGACACCGCAACAAGACTTACACTCGCGGGCAATGTGCCCCATATTCTATTTAGTCGCTCTTTGATAGTCATAATATAGTACTGTTTTCGCCCACAAATTTAGTAAATTCCAACCAAAAAATAGGTCTATATCAAAATAAATTTGTATCTTTGGAGGTTAATATGCCTAAACAGCGTGAATAACAATAGAAAAGATAAATTATAACCTAAAAAACTTATGAAAAGACTACTAAAGCTTGCTGCCCTTGTGGGCGCGTTCATCGGTTCAGTCTACACTGCCGATGCTTGTACAAACTTCATCGTGACGCGTGGTGCATCTACCGATGGCTCGAACATGGTAACCTATGCAGCAGATTCTCACGGCCTATATGGCACGCTCTACCAGTATGTTCCTGGTAAGTATACCGAGTGGATTGATGTGACAGAGTGGGATACTGGTCGTTATATTGGTAAGATTCGTCAGGCACCTGTGACTTATCGCACTCTTGGCAACTCAAATGAGCACTCGCTCTTCATCACTGAGACAACATTTGGTGGTCGTCACGAGTTGGAGGATCCCAATGGTGGCATCGACTACGGTTCACTTATCTATATCACCTTGCAGCGTGCTAAGACCGCTCGCGAGGCTATCGACATCATCGTTGAGTTGGCTAATACTTACGGCTACTGCTCTTCAGGTGAGTCATTCTCTATCGTAGATACCGAGGAGGCTTGGATCATGGAGCTTATCGGTAAGGGTCCAGATGATAAGGGTATCGTATGGGTAGCACGCCGCATTCCTGATGGCTATGTATCTGGTCACGCTAACCAGGCTCGTATCACTACATTCCCATGGAATGACCCCGAGAACTGTCTCTACGCTGCAGATGTAGCAGATGTAGCTCGTAAGTTCGGTTGGTTTGAGGGTGCTGACGAGGATTTCAGCTTTGCTGATGCTTATGCTCCACTCGATTTCGGTGCTATGCGTGGTTGTGAGGCTCGTGTATGGTCTTTCTTCCGCACTGTAGCTGCTGACATGGATCAGTATGAGGACTACGCTATGGGTCACAACCCCGCAAACCGTATGCCTCTTTGGGTTAAGCCCATCGAGAAGATCTCTCCAAAGCTCCTTATGGATTGCATGCGCGACCACTATGAGGGCACAAAGATGGATATGACAACTGATATTGGTGCTGGTGGCGAGGGTTGCCCCTACCGTTGGCGTGCTATGTACTTCGAGGTAGATGGTGTTGAGTACTGCAACGAGCGTGCTACAGCAACACAGCAGACAGCATTCTGGCTTGTAGGTCAGGCTCGTCCTGGTAAGACAGGTATCCTTTGGTTCGGTACTGACGATGCTGCAACATCTCCTCTTACACCTATCTATGTTACTTCAACCGAGGTTCCCGAGTGCTTGAAGGATGGCAATGGCTCAATGCTTAAGTACTCTGATACATCTATGTTCTGGATTACTAACCGCGTAGCACAGTTCGCATACTTGCGCTACAACACCGTAGGTATGACTGTTCGCGAGGTTGTTGACTACTGGGAGAACTCTATGCTTGAGCTTATCCCCGTAATTGATGCACAGATTGCAAACGTGTCACACAAGGAGAAGAAGGCTCGTAAGATTGCTACAGAGTTCAGCGTGGACACTGCACAGGCTCTCTTCGGCGTATGGACAAACCTTGATAACTACCTCATGGTTAAGTATATCGATGGTAACGTTAAGGGTGAGGACGAGAATGGCTTCATCGACAACGGTAATGGCGTTGATATCCCTGGTGTTATCGAGCAGCCTGGCTACTCTGAGAACTGGAAGCGTGCTGTAGCTGCTGATAAGGGTGATGTCCTCAGAGTGGTAAAGTAATTGTAGGTTAACGACTAAAGAGTTATCACTATGGAAAGATATGATATTATCGTTATAGGCTCAGGCCCTGGTGGTTATGTGGCGGCTATCCGTGCTGCACAGTGTGGTAAGCGCGTGGCTATCGTTGAGAAGGCAGAAGCTGGTGGCGTATGCCTTAACTGGGGTTGCATCCCCACTAAGGCTCTCGTGCGCTCGGCTCAAGTATATGCAGACTGCAAGGCTGCTGCAACATATGGTGTGAGCATCGAGGGCGAGGTAAAGCCAGACTGGGCAAAGATGGTGGAGCGTGAGCGCATGGTGGCAACAACCATGAATAAGGGCGTTCAGTTCCTTCTTAAGAAGAATAATATCGACGTCATCGCAGGCTTCGGTCGCCTTAAGGCTGAGGATACTGTTGAGGTTGAGGGTGTAGACTATGAGGCTGACTATATCATCCTTGCAACAGGTGCACGCCCCCGCGTTATGCCCTTCATGCCTATCGACGGCAAGCACATCATCTCATCTAAGGAGGCTCTCGTACTCCCTGAGCTCCCTGAGACTATGGTTGTCGTAGGCTCTGGTGCTATCGGCTCGGAGTTCGCATACATCTACGCTACAATGGGCGTTAAGGTTACCATTGTTGAGTATATGCCACAGATTATGCCCTTGGAGGATGAGGACACCGCAAAGGCTATGGAGCGCGCCTTCCGTAAGCTCCGCGCTACGGTGATGACATCTACAACTGTTAAGTCTGTCGCTGTTCGCGAGGATGGCAAGTGCGACGTCGTTATCGAGGGCAAGAAGGGTGAGCAGACGCTTGAGGCAGATGTCGTTCTCTCGGCTGTCGGCATCAAGTCGAATATCGAGGATATGGGTCTTGAGGAGCTCGGCATCGAGATTGAGCGCGATAAGATTAAGGTTGATGAGCACTATAAAACAAGTGTTGATGGCGTATACGCTATTGGCGATATCATCGCTACTCCCGCCCTTGCACATGTCGCTTCGGCTGAGGCTATCCACTGTGTGGAGCATATATGTGGTCTCAACCCAGAGGCTGTGGACTACTCAACAATTCCATCATGCATCTTCACCTCTCCCGAGGTTGCCTCTGTCGGCATGACCGAGGCACAGGTTAAGGCTCAGGGCATAGAGTATAAGGTGGGTAAGTTCCCATATACCGCATCGGGTAAGGCTACTGCAGCGGGCGAGCGCGACGGCTTCGTTAAGCTCATCTTCGACGCAGAGGAGAAGCTCCTCGGTGCACACTTCGTGGGTCACAACGTAACGGAGATGATTGGTGAGCCTACACTTGCTAAGGTATTGGGCGTAAGCGCACACCGCATTGCACGCACAATCCATGCGCACCCCTCAATGCATGAGGCGGTGATGGAGGCCGCGGAGGATGCTCTTGGCTGCGCTATCCATATGTAGGCAAGCACGATAAGGCAGCCGCTGCTGCTAATATTTAAGGTGTGAGTAGGTGTATGCCTACTCACATTTTTTTGTGGGGAAATGATTCAAGAAAAACTAAGGGGTTGTCCATCTTAGTGAACAACCCCATGGTCTATATTATGTCTTATGTTTAGAATGGTAGATCGTCAGGATCCTCCATTGGTGCTGCTGGCGCTACAGGCTGAGGCGTAGGCTGCATCTGCTGATAAGCGGGCTGCTGGTACGTAGGCTGTGCGGGTTGCTGATATGCTGGCTGTGCGGGCTGCTGATATGCGGGTTGCGCATAGCCACCCTGATAGGTCTGACCACCTTGGTAGCCACTCTGCTGTGGCGCGCCCTCCTGGCGGCGACCGAGAAGCTTCATCTCATCTGCAACAATCTCCGTAGCATAACGCTTCTGACCATCCTGCTCCCACTCGCGGCTACGCAGACGTCCCTCGATATAGAGCTGTGAGCCCTTGTGTACATATTTGTCTACAACATCTGCAAGACCGCGCCACAGTGTCACTGTGTGCCACTCGGTATGCTCTGTGCTCTCGTTTGTTTGGCGGTTGAAGATGCGCTCGCTTGTTGCAAGGCGTATGCGTGCAACCTTTACACCTGACTCGAGGCTTCGCACCTCTGGGTCCATGCCCACGTTTCCTACAAGAATTACCTTATTTATCATAGTCAATCTCTATTACTTCTATTACTTAATCACACTTTAGATTTCATCATCAATTGGTGTGCCCTTACTCTGCTTTTTATCCCTGTTTTTGCCCACCTTCTCCTCGTCGCGTTTCTCTCTAATGCTCTTGATGAGACTATCGACGAAGCCATGACGCTCGGGACCCTCCACTAAGCGCATGGCGATAGGTTGGTAGTACATGACGCGCATCATCTTCTCGGGCATACGAGCTCGGCGCAGGCGTACTGCATCCTTCTCTGTAGTGAGGATAAAGGCGCGTGGATGCTCGTTGAGCGTTGCGTATATGCTCTTTAGGTCCTCGACTGTGAAGTTGTGATGATCGGGGAATATGTGCTTACCAACGACGTTATAGCGCGTCTCTGCCTCGCGGATGAAGGGGCGTGGGTTGCCGATGCCAGATACGAGGATTACCTGCTGAGAGAAGTATGGCTTCTCTTGGTCATCGAAGGCATAGAGTGGCTCAATGTCTATTGCCTCGATGTTCGAGAAGAAGACCTCGTGGTATGCCTTGTCGCGAAGCTTATTGTACCATATGCGCTTGTCGATGGGGCTCATGGTATCGCTGCACTTCGAGACGATGAATATGTGTCCCTCCTTGAGGCGTGATGGTAGGTCACGCAGACGACCCAATGGGAGCATATGGTCATTCTCGTAGGGGCGTGTTGAGTCTACGATAAGGATGTTTACCTTGGGGCGTACTCTGCGATGCTGGAAACCATCATCCATGATGATGAGGTTTACCTCGGGGTGCTCTCGGCGTATGCGATTAATGCCCGCCACTCTATCCTCCGACACCACGACTACGATGTTTGGAAACTTGAGTTTCATCTGAAGAGGCTCGTCGCCTACATCGCTGTATACGTCGTCGGTTGTAACCTCACGATAGCCCTTTGTTGTGCGACCATATCCTCGCGAGAGTATCGCCATTGTGTAGTGTCCCGCAAGAGAAGCGAGTATATACTCTGCCGTAGGTGTCTTGCCCGTGCCACCTACTGTAATGTTTCCTATGCATACAACGGGGATATCGAAGGAGTAGCTCTTGAGTACTCCCCAATCGTATAGGCGGTGACGGATGATAACCACCAGCGTGTATATCCACGATATTATGCGTCTAATAAGTCTCATACATTACTACGTTTCGTCGTACGTCAACGGTCGCAATTGGTCAAAGGTAGTGTTTATTTTTGTAACGACCAAATAAATGGTAGTTTTTAGCGTTATTGAACTAAAATAGCCCATAAAAAACAAAAATTATTACTATCTTTGCACGATATGAAACTTTTTACCCGAATCTCTGCACTGCTTCTCCTTGTTGGCATGGTGGCGTGTGGCGGTGGCTCAACCGAAAAACAGAGCGCAAGCACCTCAGCGAATGGTGCAACAATCAACGAACCCGAATATCTTTACGGTATTAACATAGATGGTTACACAATAGCCAACGATACAGTGCGCTCAGGCGAGACCGTTGGTGGTATCCTTGGTCGTAGAGGTGTCTCACCTGTTATGGTAGACCGCCTCGACAAGGCTGCAGCCGACATCTTCCCTCTGCGTAAGATTCGTGCAGATAAGGCCTATACAACCTTCACGCGTATGGTGAGTGACTCGCTCGGCGATCGTGAGGTGTTGGACTACCTTGTTTATCATGTCGATGCCATTGAGTATGTCACCTTTGGCTTCCACCGCGATTCTGTCTCGGTGACTAAGGGCGAGAACCCCGTCGATATCGTGCGTCAGCGCCGCGAGGCTGTTATCAATAGCTCGCTGTGGGGTGCTATCATGGAGCAGAATATGCCATACGCCTTGGCGGCAGAGGTCGAAGATATATATCAGTGGACCGTGGACTTCTTTGGTATTCAGGCGGGTGACTCATTCACCGTAATCTACGATGAGAAGTTTGTGAATGGTGAGTCTGTAGGTATTGGTAGAGTGTGGGGCGCGGAGTTCAACCATGGCGGTAAGCAGTATTACGCTATACCATATGCCCAGGAGCAGGGAGCGTTGCGCTATTGGGAGGCCAATGGCGAGTCATTGCGCAAGCAACTGTTGAAGGCTCCACTTAAGTATACGCGCATTAGCTCAAAGTTCTCAAATTCGCGTTATCACCCAGTTCATAAGGTGTACCGTCCCCACCATGGTGTCGATTATGCAGCACCCTCAGGCACTCCTGTGCACTCTGTGGCCGATGGTACAGTTATCTTCGCTGGCTGGGGTGGCGGAGGTGGTAACACCATCAAGATTAAGCATGCTGGCAACCTCCAAACGGGTTATCTCCACTTGAAGGGCTTTGCTAAGGGCATCAAGGTGGGCTCGAAGGTATCGCAGGGTCAGCTCATCGGTTATGTTGGTTCTACGGGTACCTCTACAGGTCCTCACCTCGACTATCGCATCTGGAAGAATGGAACACCTATAGACCCGCTGAAGGTTCCACAGGAGCCCGCAGAGCCTATCGCTGAGGAGCATAAGGCACGTTTCGACGCTGTGCGCGATAGGGTTATTGCAGAGCTTAATGGCGAGACAGTTCCAGGTGGTGTAATCACCGAGGATGATATATTCCCAAATGGTAAATAGTGTTATGTCTATGGATGAACGCTTTGTAAAGTTTATCAAGAAACACCATGTGCTTACCCTCGCTACAGTTGGTAGTGAGGGTATGCCATATGTGGCAAACTGCTTCTATGCATACGATAAGGAGCGTAACCTCTTTGTGTTTACATCGGACACTACAACGCGCCATGGCTCGGAGATGTCGGCAAATGACCGTGTGGCACTATCTATAGTCTTGGAGACGCGTGTGGTAGGTCGTGTGCAAGGTCTGCAAATTGTGGGTAGGGCCGAGCGTGGCGACGATGCTGCGCGCATATGCTATATTAAGCGCTTCCCCTATGCTGCAGCCGCAAATCTTGAGCTGTGGATGGTAAGCCCCACGCTGATGAAACTTACGGACAATACACTTGGATTTGGTAAGAAACTATTATGGCAAAACGAGGAGTAATAATTGTTGCAGGTGGCTCAGGTAGCCGCATGCAGTCATCACTACCCAAGCAGTTTCTTATGCTTGGCGGCATGCCCGTTGTGGCGCGTACTATTAACACCTGTAGCGAGGCATTGCCCGGTGCAGAGATTGTTGTCGTACTCCCCGAGGAGCATATTGCGCTGTGGGAGAACCTTAGGGCTCGCTTCGATGTCGCCCCTCACCGCATCGTGGCGGGAGGTAAGGAGCGCTTTTACTCGGTGCTTAATGGCATAAAGGCTCTTTCGGATGAGGTCGAGTATATCGCTGTGCATGATGGCGTTAGGGCGATGGCGACAAAACGCCTTATTATTCGTGCTATGCTCGCTGCGGAGGAGCATGACGCGGTAATCCCTGTTGTAGATGTCGTCGACTCCTATCGTAGGGTAGAGGGTGCGGAGTCATATATAATACCTCGCTCTGAGTTGCGCATAGTGCAGACTCCCCAGGTCTTCAAGGCAGCACTTCTTCGCGCGGCATATGATCTCCCCTTTAGTCCCGCGTTTACGGATGATGCCTCGGTGGCTGAGGCCTATGGCGCACATATAATACTTGTGGAGGGTGAGCGCACAAATATCAAGCTCACAACGCCAGAGGATATGGCATATGCCGAGTGGGTGATTGATAGCAATATGTTATAAATAGAAAAGGTGTTGTTCGTCGAACAACACCTTTTCTATTATAATATCGGCTCAGGACTACTCCTCAGCGCCCTCCTCGTTGTCGTAGTTGGGCAACTTAAACTCTGTGAAGCCAGCCTTAACCAAAAGGTTGTACCACGCAAAGCACTTCTTCATGTCTGATACGTGCACACGGTCACGGTCATACTCGGGCAATACCTTTGCGAACTCTGCCTGAATCTTGTCTGCAGACTCCTTGTGAGAGATAATCTCCTTACCCTCAGTGTAGTTCCAGATGTTTGTGAATACATCTGCAAGAGGAATATCCTCACCCTCGGTGAACATTGAAATCTCGGTGAGCGAGCTCACGCGCGCTGTTGCAGAAGCGTTCATGCGCTTACCATCGAGGAGCGACTCCACGATAACGCCACGCTGTGACTGTGCCACATACTTGAAGAGGCCGGGCTGACCCGAGATAGCCAAAATATCCTTTAATTCCATAGCTATAAAAATTGCTTAAATTGAACGTTCAAAAGTTTTAACGTCGCAAAGTTAATTATTTTTCGCAAATATCCTTATCTCTTGGGCGAAAGTTACTTGCCTCTTCAAACATTACTTCGCTAAATTCTACTTAAACTCCACACTCTCCGCATCAACAATGGCTATGGGGAGGATGTAGAGACTTCGATTTTTCTCGCTCTCAAAGGCTTTGCCTATAGACCAGTTAAAGAATTTTGCTGTGTTTCCATCGATCTCATCGTATGTCCAATAATTATTATCTAATAATTGAAAGTATATGCTTTTGAATTCCTCTGAAGATGGTAGTCGCCAATCGCCACCAAGTTTCTGACAATATGCAATTGCTTCATCCCATGTGCCATAAGTGCTTCCAGTTGCAGCTAATATATATTGGTTTTCAAAAACATCCAATACAATTGCATTTACACCGTTATATTCGAATTTATAACCAATTTTTGATTTGTCTATTTTGGTATGACTCAATGTTGGTCTTGTATCCTCTTTTACCTCATCGATATAACCCTTATTACTGCAAAATTCTTTAATAAAAGCAAATGGATTCTCCCCAGTGTTGTACTCCTTTTTCATTATGAGGTGAAGCTTGTGGCGAGTAAAGCTAGAGTGAAAAGGATGACGCGGTATAACAATATCATTGTCCAATACCCAACCATCCTCTGCCATGATGTTAAGTATCTCGCCCATGCTATACCTCCTATTTAGTCGGTGCGAATTAGAGTCGTACATTATGGTTACTGTCATACAGTCATAACCGCCACGCATATACACATCGCAGTAGGCGGTTTTAGTTTGTGCTGATACACTACCTATGCAACATATTAAGCCGATTAAGAGTAATAACTTTTTCATAATAAATAAGTTGAATCTGCCTCATCTCCTATGGCGGGTTAGTATAAAAAAGAAAGTGTGGAGATGTTCGTTTATCTAAAGATAGGCATTTGGCGTGGCCTGACAACAAATAAACAATACTCCACACCTGTACAGTATGTGGAGTAGGCACAGAACATGCCGACATAGCATACCTATACAAGTGATGTAAGCATTCGTTATCCTTGTTGTCAAAAATCGCCAAATTTCATCTTTAAGGATTAGCGAAACACTTTCACTAATAAATATGTCTGCCAAGAGCGTACCCTTGACAATACAAAATTAATCAAACTTTTTTGATTTGCAAAATCGGTTGACGATTTATTAGGAATAGTGGTTGGGTGTATTAAAATGCGAAACCTCTTTACTCTGTTCGCGGGTTCAAAAAAATATACCCGCAATAGTGTTGGTTACTTTTCGAGTTTATGGATTCAAAAAATATACCCGCAATAGTGTTCGTTGCTCCTCGTGTCTGCAGGTTCAAAAAAATGCACCCGCAACAGTGTCGGTTGCTCTTTGAGTTTGCGGGTTCAAAAAATGCACCCGTGATGGTGTTGGTTGCTATTTGCATCTGTGGGTTCAAAAAAATATACCCGCTACGTCAGTGAAGTTACAGCTGTGTTTATGGGTTCAAAGAAATGCACCCGCGAAGGTGTTTGGTTGCTCTTTGTGTCTGCGGGTTCAAAAAAAATGCACCGCAACAATCTTGATTGCTCCTCGTGTCTGTGGGTTCAAAAAAATGTACTCGCGATGTCAGAGAAGTTGCGGCTGTGTTTATAGGTTTAAAGAAATGCACCCGCGAAGGTGTTTGGTTGCTCTTTGTGTCTGCGGGTTCAAAAAAATATACCCGCAATGGTGTTGGTAGCTCTTTGTGTCTGCGGGTTCAAAAAAATGCACCGCAACAATCTTGATTGCTCCTCGTGTCTGCGGGTTTAAAAAAATGTACCCGCGAAGGTGTTTGGTTGCTCTTTGTGTCTGCGGGTTCAAAAAATGCACCGTAACAATCTTGATTGCTCCTCGTGTCTGTGGGTTCGAAAAAATGTACCCGTGATAGTGTTGGTTGCTATTTGCGTCTGTGGGTTCAAAAAAATATACCCGCGACGTCAGTGAAGTTATAGCTGTGTTTATGGGTTCAAAAAAATGTACCCGCGAGGGTGTTTGGTTGCTCTTTGTGTCTGCGGGTTCAAAAAAAAAATGCACCCGCGGACAGAACTGAATGGTTGTGTGTGAAGTGTTGCCATGCCATGTTATTGGCTAAATGAAAATATACCCGTGACCATGGAAAAGTAATGTGATGAGGTGGAAAACTGTGAGGATGTTGCAAAAAAAA
Organism: Alistipes sp.; assembly: GCA_045634765.1. Lineage (GTDB taxonomy): Bacteria > Bacteroidota > Bacteroidia > Bacteroidales > Rikenellaceae > Alistipes. The sequence continues at coordinate 19,660 of JAZRAW010000138.1, read as the reverse complement.
TCTTGCTATGAAAGATATATTCAGTAAGATGTTGTATCTTTGTGTGTCACAAACCGTAAAACAATATAATCATGGATGAGCAGTCTCAGTTGTCGTTTATTGAGCGAGAGAATCCTATAGGTACGCTATTCGAGAGGTTCCCTCAGTTGAATGTTGCATCTATTGCGCGTGAGTTGGGAATCAATCGTTCGCTTATGCAGCAGTATGTTACTGGCAAGAAGAAGCCTTCGTTGGAGCGCATGCAGGATATTGAACGCCATCTACATGATCTTGGCGAGGCATTGCTCAAGGTGCGTATTGAATAGATTTTTAGATTCAGGTGCTAAAAATTCCTTGTGGGAGTGTTACAACGTATTGCAAAATTTCGTATATTTGTGGTTGTGATATATAAAAAAGTGTGCATTTGGTATGAAGAGTAACAAGATAGAGATTATACAGATAAACATTTCCGGTGAGGATAAGCCCGGCCTAACATCGTCGTTGACAGGCATTCTTGCGCGTCATGACGCATTTATCCTCGACATCGGCCAGTCGAATATCCATCAGTCGCTGACTCTCGGCATCCTCTTTATGACTACTGCCGAGCGTTCGGGACAGATTATGAAGGAGTTGCTATTCAAGGCCTCGGAGATGAACATTCAGATACGCTTCACGCCAATCGACGAGGAGGAGTATCGTCGCTGGGTTACGGGTCAGGGTAAGAACCGCTACATCCTCACGCTCGTGGGTCGCAAGATTACGGCAGAGCACATATCGCGTGTGACACAGCTCATATCAGATGCGGGGCTCAACATCGACGACATTAACCGCCTTACGGGTCGTATGCCCTTGGATGAGGATGAGCGAGCGCCAAAGACGAGCATCGAGTTCTCGGTGCGTGGCACGCTCTCGGACAAGGGGCACTTCCAGAACGAGTTGATGAAGATTACGAAGGAGGGCGATGTGGACCTCTCGTTCCAGAGGGATGGCATCTTCCGTCGTTCGCGCCGCCTCATATGCTTCGATATGGACTCTACGCTTATCCGCACGGAGGTTATCGACGAGTTAGCAGACCGTGCTGGCGTGGGTGCTGAGGTGCGCGAGATTACGGAGCGCGCTATGCGTGGCGAGATAGACTTCCGCGAGAGCTTCGAGCAGCGCGTGGCGTTGTTGAAGGGTTTGGATGTAAGCGTAATGGAGGATATCGCAGTCAACCTCCCCATCACTGAGGGTGTCGACCGCATGATGACTATTTTGAAGCGTGTAGGTTACAAGACAGCAATCCTATCTGGTGGATTTACCTATTTCGGCAACTACCTCAAGAGTCGCTTCGGCTTCGACTATGTCTATGCCAACGAACTCGAGGTGGAGGATGGAAAGCTCACGGGTCGTTACACAGGTGAGATTGTTGATGGCACACGCAAGGCTGAGTTGTTGAGGCTATTGTGCCAGTTCGAGAATATTGATATTCAGCAGTCTGTGGCAGTGGGTGATGGTGCAAATGACCTCCCCATGCTCAATATTGCGGGTCTCGGTATAGCGTTCCATGCAAAGCCTAAGGTGCGCGAGACGGCGCGTCAGTCGCTCTCGACGGTGGGCCTTGATGGCATCCTCTACTTCCTCGGTTTGAAGGACTCATGGGTGGAGGCTAAGGACTCAAAATAGTGATGAGACTGCTTTTTGCTATACTATGTTTTATGCTCGTCGGTTGCTACAATGCTGCCGACGAGTCTCGTATTTCGCATCATCTGCCGAATGCTACGACAACGGTGGCAAATATGAGACGTGATATCGTGGGCGCAAAGCCTCATTTGATTGATCACGATATGGTCGTTGTCGGTAACATCATATCTTCGGATAGGGATGATAACTTCTATCGCTCCATAGTTGTGGATGATGGTACGGGTGCTATCGAGGTGATGATGGGCATTGCACCTCTTGCTGCAGACTATCCCGAAGGTTTGAGGGTGGCATTGTGCATGGAGGGGTGTTGTGTGTCGTATCAGCGAGGTGTCATGGTTGTGGGTGTTCAAAATCCTGATTATGAGAGCTATGACATAGGGTATCTTGCATCGCGTGAGGCTGTAGATAGGGTGGTGGTGCGTGGCGATGAATTTACTATACTCGAGCCACGCGCTGTAAATATCTCTGAACTGACCTCTGCCGAGTGTGGTCGCCTTGTGCGCATTGATAGTCTGCATCTTGTGGCGTCAACGAGCATCGACACTCTTTATGGAGAGGTGTTGGCTGATGCTTGCTGGAGGGGGTACTCGCTATTTAAGAGCGAGACAGGAGATAGCATTGCAGTGTATACGCGCGACTATGCCCGTTTTGCAGAGGGTGCAATACCCTTGGGTGAGGTCTCGTTGTCTGGCATCGTGGAGTGGGCAAAGTATAATGGAGGTAGGGAGTGCTATCAGCTTAAGATGAGATATGCGGAGGATTGTATTGAGTATTAGTATCATGATGCTCCTGGCGGTGGGATGTGTGAGTGCCGAGGGCGAGAACTATATGCTTGAGGGGGATGTCTCCATCGCCTCTTTATATTCATTGGCCAAGGAGCGCAGTCAGCGCATAAAGAGCGATATATGGATTGAAGGCATGGTGGTGCTCAATGATAAGGTTGGTGAGGCGCACAGGTCGTTTGTGTTGTATGATGGCACGGCGGGTGTCGAGGTAAAGGTCGACTTGGATAGTGTAGATTTGGTAGTGCCGCTATATGCTGAGGTGCGCATACGCTGTCAAAACCTATATGTTGGACGAGAGGGTAGTCGTTTAGTGCTGGGTGTAGAGCCTACATCCGTATATGTCGTCGACCGCATTCCCGAGGCAGAAATAGATAACTATATGAGTGTGACGCCCGCTGGAGAAAAACTTAAGTCACGCGTGGTCTCTATCTCTGATGTCGACTTAGATGCTATGCTCAACTATGTTCGTGTTGACGATGTGCGCATCGTAGCGGATGAAGTGGGGTGTGCGTGGTGCGATAACGATGCCGAGGAGTTGGACTCTTCGCTACGACACTTCACCGATGGATGTGATACGCTTACGGTGGCGACATTAAACAAGTGTGACTACGCCTCCGTAGGTGTTACGGGAGACATAGTCACGCTGATAGGTGTGGTGGATAGTTACCAAGGCGAAGTGGTATTGCGCCTAAGCGACTTTAAGGTCTTTAGCAACTCTTCACGCTAATCGGGTAATAGCTCCATTGGGTTACTATCCTTATGCTTTAATGCTTTACATTTAGATATATGCTCATCAACTTCTTCCTTCTCTTTTTCGCTTAGACCATCATACCATATGGTCATCTCCTTGACGAGCTCCTCTACTCTCCCAGGCTCGTTTGCCTCGGCAGCAGCCTCAATATCTTCGTACATACTCCAGCCCTTCTCTGGGGCACTCTTGCATGCAACGCCCAATAGCGCTAAGACTGCTAATATAATAATGCGTTTCATATATTGTGTATATTAATTTCAGATTATCTCTTATTTATTCTCTGCTACCCAGTTGGTTAGCTCCACAAAATCTGCTACCGAGAGCTGCTCGGCACGCATCGTGAAGAACCTGTGCTCGTTGCCTCCGAAGTTGCCAAAGGCAGCCTTAAGCGAGTTGCGCAACATCTTACGGCGCTGACCAAACGATGCCTTAACTACCTTTATAAATAGTGCCTCGTCGCAGTCCAACTTCTCGACATTGTTACGCACAAGGCGCACCACGGCACTCTTAACCTTTGGAGGTGGGTTAAATACCTTCTCGCCCACGGTGAAGAGGTAGTCGATGTCGTACCACGCTTGAAGCAAGACGCTCAAGATGCCATACTCCTTAGAACCTGGAGGCTCTGCCAAGCGTACTGCAACCTCCTTCTGTATCATGCCCACGCACTCGGGCACGATGTCGCGGTTCTCGAGCACCTTGAAGAATATCTGTGACGAGATATTATATGGGAAGTTGCCGATAATCTTGAGCCTATCGCCATATGCGGCACGCAAATCCATCTTGAGGAAGTCACCCTCTGTGAGGCGTGGCGCAAACTCAGGGTAGTGGGCGTGGAGATACTCCACCGACTCGGTGTCAATCTCTGCTCCGTATGTCACAATATCGTTACGCTCTAACAGAAACTGTGTGAGCACACCCATGCCACAACCAACCTCCAATACCTTGTCTGGAGCCTCGGCTGTGCCGCCCGAGAGCGATGTTGCAATCTTGCGTGCTATGTTCAGGTCGGTCAGGAAGTGCTGACCGAGGGCCTTTTTTGCGCGTACCTCTGCCATTAGTTTGCTACCTCCGATATAAATTTAATGCGTACAAGGCGTATCTCCTCCTCACTATACTCCGAGCCAAGCTCCTCGATGGCATCATCCAACGAGTCGGTCTCGGCATCCTCCTTGAAGTAAAGGTATATATCCTCAACCTTATCCTCGTCCATAACGGTGTTGAGGTAGTATTGTATGTCGAGGCGTGTACCAGAGTTTACGATAGCCTCAATCTCTGTGAGAAGCTCATCCATATCGAGATTCTTGGCGCGTGCTATATCCTCGAAGTCCATCTTGCGGTCGATAGACTGGATGATGAAGATCTTATTGCTTGCCTTATTCGCCACGCCCTTAACCACCATATCCTGTGGGCGTAGAATCTCCTTCTCGTCGACATAGGCCTTAATGAGCTTGACGAACTCCGCGCCAAACTTCTGTGCCTTACCTGCGCCTACACCCGAGATTGTCTGCAACTCCTCAATGGTGATGGGGTATTGAATAGACATATCCTCAAGCGATGGATCCTGGAAGATAACGTATGGAGGCAAGTCGTTCTGCTTCGCCACCTTGCGGCGCAAATCCTTAAGCATGGCGTAGAGCTCCTCGTCAGCTGCGCCACTACCCTTGATTGGACCTGATGGCTCGTTTTCATCCTCGGCATCGTAGTCGTGGTCGATGGTGATAGTTACCGATGTGGGCTTATTGATGTACTCCTCTCCGCGCGCGTTAATAGATATAAGACCATAGTTCTCGATATTCTTGTCGATGAGTCCCATGATTAGACCCTGGCGGATTACGGCGTTCCAGAAGCGTGCATCCTTATCCTCGCCCGCACCAAAGAGCTCCAATTTATTGTGACTGTAGCTCTTTATCATCGCTGTGACCTTACCCATAAGCACAGATACGAGGTGGTCGGCTTTGAACTTGTCGCCAATAGCCTTGAGGGCCTCGAGAGCGAGCTGTAGCTCCTCCTTAGCCTCCACCTTGGGCTTGGGCTTGCAGCAGTTGTCACAGTTGCCACAGTTGGTTTCGGGGTATGTCTCGCCGAAGTAGTGCAACAACGAGCGACGACGACACATCGAACTCTCGGCATATGATACGGTCTCAAGAAGTAGTAGTTTGCCAATCTCCTGCTCGGCAACTGGCTTACCCTGCATGAACTTCTCGAGCTTCTGAATATCCTTATAGCTGTAGAACGTCAGACAGTGACCCTCGCCACCGTCGCGTCCCGCGCGTCCTGTCTCCTGGTAGTAGCCCTCCAACGACTTGGGTATGTCGTAGTGGATGACATAGCGCACATCGGGCTTGTCGATACCCATACCGAAGGCAATCGTCGCCACGATGACATCCACGCGTTCGTGCAGGAAGGCATCTTGGTTGTCTGCGCGCGTCTGCGCATCCATGCCCGCGTGGTAGGCGCGTGCCTTGATGCCGTTTGCCATGAGCAACTCGGCAAGCTCCTCCACCTTCTTGCGGCTGAGGCAGTAGATGATGCCACTCTTACCGTCGTTCTGCTTGATGAAGCGGATGATGTCGTGGTCTACGTTCTGCTTGGGGCGTAGCTCGTAGTATAGGTTGGCACGGTTGAATGACGAACGGAATACTGTAGCGTCCGTCATACCGAGGTTTTTCTGAATATCCATTTGCACCTTGGGCGTTGCAGTCGCAGTGAGTGCAATCAGAGGTGCTTGGCCAATGTCATTGATGATGGGGCGGATACGGCGGTACTCAGGGCGGAAGTCGTGACCCCACTCCGAGATACAGTGTGCCTCATCAATGGCATAGAACGATATTTTAATCTTGCGCAGGAATGCGATGTTATCCTCCTTAGTCAGCGACTCAGGGGCGAAGTATAGTAGCTTAGTACGACCATCGAGGACATCCTGACGCACCTGTGCTATTGCTGACTTGTTTAGCGATGAGTTAAGGAAGTGGGCAATGCCCGATTCGGTAGAGAAGGTGCGCATTGCATCGACCTGATTTTTCATCAGGGCGATAAGGGGGGATATAACAATGGCTACACCATCCATGATAAGGGCAGGCAACTGATAACACAACGACTTGCCACCACCTGTGGGCATAAGTACAAAGGTGTCCTTGCCTGAGAGTACATTCTGAATAACGGCCTCTTGGTTACCCTTGAACGATGAAAATCCAAAATACTCACGTAATTTATCGTGTAATAATACGCTTTGTTCGGTGTCCATAATTCTTATCTGAAAAAATTTACCCAAATATAATATATTTTTTTGAAAAATAGTGATAACTTTGCAAAAAAGTTACAAAAAAAATGCAATAGGCCAATGAGACTTTTCACAAGCGAACTGGTAAAATCCTATAAATCACGCACCGTCGTGAATCATGTCACAATCGACGTTAACCAAGGAGAGATTGTCGGCCTGCTCGGCCCTAATGGTGCGGGCAAGACAACGACTTTCTATATGATCGTAGGACTCGTTAAACCCAACGAGGGTCAAATATTCCTCGAAGATAACGAGGGCAAGATCTCTGATATCACTAAACTACCCGTCTATCGCCGTGCGCAGATGGGCGTAGGCTATCTCGCTCAGGAGGCCTCAGTTTTTCGCCGCCTTACGGTTGAGGACAACCTGCGTGCCGTTTTGGAGATGACAAAGTATTCAAGACAGTACCAGCGTGAGCGCGTAGACCAACTAATTGAGGAGTTCCGCCTGCAGAAGGTGCGCAAGAGCTATGGTAACCAGCTCTCGGGTGGTGAGCGTCGTCGTACGGAGATTGCGCGTGCTGTGGCCATCAACCCCTCGTTTATCCTTCTGGATGAGCCCTTTGCGGGTGTTGACCCCATTGCGGTGGAGGATATCCAAAATATCGTGGGCACGCTAAAGGATAAGAATATTGGCGTTATCATCACCGACCACAACGTCGACGAGACCCTCGCCATTACAGACCGCACATACCTCCTCTACGAGGGTAAGATATTGAAGGCGGGTACGGCAGAGGACTTGGCTAATGATGAGATGGTGCGTAAGGTATACCTCGGTAGCAACTTCGAGCTTCGTAGCTCACCGCAGATGCGTCGTCAGATGCGTGAAAAGGAGGAGAAGGAGCGCGAGGAGGCACTTCGCCAATTGGGTCATACACATGTCGACGAGGAGGATGACCTATTGTAGTTAAGCAACATTATATATAGTATATGGATGATAGTACGGTTCCCCTTGGGAATAGATTGCATGGCGAGGTGATTCCACCATGCTCAAAGAGTTATGCACAACGTGCGTTGGCTGCGGCACTCCTTGCCTCAGGACGCACAACACTTCGTGGCATAGAGTTATGCCGTGACACCCGTTCTGCCATTGAGGCTATCAGAACGCTCGGTGCGCATGTCGAAATCAAGGACGATAATACACTTGTTATTGATGGAGGCCTTAAGCCCATTGCCAATAATCTGAATGTTGGTGAATCGGGACTTGCAGCACGCCTCTTCACGCCTATCGCAGCCCTTGACAACAAGAAGATGCTTATTGAGGGCGAGGGCACGCTGCGTCACCGCCCCATGGCAATGATGGTTGAGCCTCTGCGTGCGCTCGGTGTTGAGGTGCGCGATGGTGGTGGTCGCTTACCTATTGAGGTGTGTGGCCCAATCAAGGGTGGTAGGGTAGTCGTTGATGGCAGCATATCGTCACAGTTTATAACTGGTCTGCTTATTGCGTTGCCTTGTGCCAAGAACGATACAACAATCGAGGTGCGCGATGCAGTGTCTACACCCTATATAGATATGACGCTCGAGACCTTGGAGCGTTTCGGTGTTGAGGTTATGCACAACGAGGGTGATTACTCGGAATTCTATATTGAGGGAAATCAGGAACTTAAACCAGTAGATTACACCATCGAGAGCGACTGGAGTGCTGCGGCATTCATCATGGTCGCTGCCGCTATCGCTGGCGAGGTTACGGTGCGTAACATCTCTACACTCTCGCGCCAGGCCGATACGTTGGTGTGCCGAGCATTGGAGCGCGCGGGTGCTTCGATAATAATCGAGGAGGGGGCAATTACCGTGGCGCACAGACCCTTAGAAGCCTTTACTTTCGATGCCACAAACTCTCCCGACTTGTTCCCCGCGCTTGTGGCGTTGGCCGCTGCTGCTGAGGGAGTCTCTACCATCCGCGGCATAGAGCGCCTGCGTGGCAAGGAGAGCGACCGTGGCGAGGTGCTCAAGGAGGAGTATCGCAAGCTCGGCATAGAGATAGAGCTTGACTACGACGAGAACGTAATGCGCGTTGTGGGAGGCAAACCCCACGCCGCCGAGGTTGACTCGCACGATGACCATCGCATCGCTATGTCGTTGGCTATTACCGCGTTGCGCATAGAGGAAGAGGTCTCAATCCGCAACCGTGAGTGCGTGGCGAAGAGCTATCCCTCGTTTTTTGAGGACCTCGAAATGCTTAAAACCAATATGTAGCGGTGAACAACAGCTTCGGACATAGATTCAAAATAACCATATTCGGCGCATCGCATGCTGAGGAGGTGGGTGTACTCGTTGAGGGTGTGCCCGCGGGTGTAGCGTTGCCCATGGAGGCTTTCGTGGCAGACATCGACCGTCGTCGCCCAAGGCGTGTGGGTGAGACCCCTCGCCATGAGGCTGATATTCCCACTATTCAGGGCCTTGATGCTGAGGGATGCACTACGGGAAAGACGCTGCGTATTAGCTTTAGAAATAGCAATATACGAAGTCGTGACTATGACCATCTGCGTCGTCAGCCCCGCCCTTCGCATGCCGACTTGGTGCAGTTGCGTAAGTATGGCGAGGAGTGCGATATTGCGGGTGGTGGCATGGCTTCGGGTCGCATGACCGTAGCGCTTGTTGCTGCGGGTGTTATGGCAAAGGCGTTGCTTAAAAATGTTGCGTTTGAGACGCGACTTATTGAGGTTGGTGGAGAGCGTGATGAGGCTAAATTTGACGATATTATTAGTCGCGCGGCAGCCGATGGCGACTCCGTAGGTGGCGTTGTGGAGTGCCGCATAAGTGGTGTTCGTGAGCCTCTCGGCGAGCCATTCTTCGACTCTGTGGAGAGCGTTATGGCGCACTTGCTATTCTCAATTCCCGCGGTTAAGGGCGTGGAGTTTGGTGATGGCTTTGCTTCGGCTGCTAAGCGTGGTTCGGAGCGTAACGATATGATTGTGAGCGAGTCGGGTGCAACATATACAAATAATGAGGGCGGCATAAATGGTGGTATTGCCAATGGTAATGACATCGTCGTGCGCGTGGCTATTAAGCCTACGCCAAGCATCGCAAAGGAGCAGATGACCTACGACTTCGCGAAGGGCGAGGTTAGCCCCCTTATCATAGGTGGTCGCCACGATGCTTGCATCGCTCGTCGTGCGGCAGTGGTTGTTGAGGCGATGGCGGCAGTGGCACTTGCCGACCTAAAATTGCAGTTGTAGATGGCAACGCGCAGAGAGATATTCGTGCAACTCGCGACTGTGGCGAGCGAGTGTTATCCAGAGGTTGAGGCGCGACAGATTGCTGAGATGATACTTCTCGCAAAGGGTAATATCTCGCGTAATGACCTCCTTATCGAGCCCAACAAAGAGTTGAAAATTACGGGTTTAGAGACTATATTTGCGGAGCTACGTTCGTGGCGCCCCGTGCAGTATATCGTAGGCAAGGCGGAGTTTGCCGACATGGAACTTACGGTGAGGGAGGGTGTGCTTATTCCCCGCCCCGAGACCGAGGAACTTGTTGATTGGGTGGCGCACGAGGCGAAGACGGGTGCTCAAATTTTGGATGTATGCACAGGTAGCGGTTGTATCGCGTTGGCGCTGAAACGCATGATAAAGGGTAGTGAAGTTTGGGCGATGGATATTTCGCAAGAGGCGCTTGCCATAGCACGCGAGAATGGCGCGGAGTATGCTCCCGATGTAGAGTTTGTTGAGGTCGATGCTCTCTCGGACTTTAGTGCTCATTTTGAGGGCGTTAAGTTCGACGCCATAGTCTCAAATCCACCATATATTCCAGATAGTGATAGCGCCCTGATGCGCCCAAATGTTACGGAGTATGAGCCACATATCGCTCTCTTTGTCGAGGATAGCGACCCGCTTATCTTCTACCGCGCCATTGCCCGCACGGGACGCAAGATGCTTAAGGCGGAGGGTTGTCTATATTTTGAGATTTATGAGTCGTTGGTCGAGGAGATGAGGGCTATGTTGGAGGTTGAGGGATATGCGGATATAGTTGTAAAAGAGGACTTTAGAGGTAAACCGAGAATGATATGCGCAAGGGTGAGTTCGATAGCGAGATGACGCCTGCGCCACGCGAGCGTAAGACAAAGACGGCACAGCAGGCTCTGCAGTCGTTGATGCGTCTTGCTGCGCGTAGCGAGAAGAGTACGGGCGATGCACTGCGCCTTATGCGCACATGGGGTGTGCCCGAGGCGGAGCAGCGTGGTGTGCTCGATAAGCTCATCACCGACCGCTACATCGATAACCGCCGCTATGCCGAGGCGTACACGCGCGAGAAGAGTCAGCTTGCTGGATGGGGTGAGCGTAAGATAGCTATGCAGTTGCGCCTAAAGGGTGTTGAGCGTGAGACGATTAGCGAGGTGCTTGCAGAGCTTATGGAGGACGATAGTAGGGTGGAGCGACTGCACGATAAGCTTCAGCGAAAACTACGCACGGTGAAGGCTGCAAACGACTATGAACTGCGTGGTAAACTGCTGCGCTATGCCCTCGGTTTGGGTTACGACTACGATATAGCTTCGGAGGTAGTTGATGAGGTTGTCAAGCGAAAATAGCGCGAGGTGAAATAAAAAAATGAAAATTGTGTGCGACAAATGGTAAAATGTTATTACCTTTGTCGCGCATTATGCTTTTTTATATAGGTGCGAAGCAAATAAACAAAAAAAATATAGAATATGGCAATTGAATTGAAAGATTTGACCAAGAGCGATGAGAACTACTCGCAGTGGTATAACGATTTGGTTATCAAGGCAGGTCTTGCTGAGAACTCAGCAGTGCGCGGCTGTATGGTAATCAAGCCCTATGGCTATGCCATCTGGGAGAAGATGCGCGATGTTCTCGACCGCATGTTCAAGGAGACAGGACACGAGAATGCATACTTCCCACTCTTTATCCCTAAGTCGTTCTTCTCGCGCGAGGCAAGCCACGTTGAGGGCTTCGCTAAGGAGTGTGCCGTGGTTACACACTATCGTCTTAAGAATGACGAGGAGGGTAAGGGTGTCGTTGTAGATCCCGCAGCACGCCTCGAGGAGGAGCTTATCGTGCGCCCCACATCGGAGACAATCATCTGGAATACATACAAGAACTGGATTACATCATACCGCGACCTACCTATCCTCTGCAACCAGTGGGCTAACGTAGTGCGCTGGGAGATGCGTACACGCCTCTTCCTCCGTACCGCAGAGTTCCTCTGGCAGGAGGGCCACACAGCACACGCTACTGCCGAGGAGGCTATCGAGGAGACAGAGCGCATGATTAATGTCTACAAGACCTTCGCTGAGGAGTGGATGGGTGTCCCCGTTATCGTGGGTCACAAGTCACCCAACGAGCGCTTCGCAGGTGCTGTAGACACGCTCACCATCGAGGCTCTTATGCAGGATGGTAAGGCTCTTCAGAGTGGTACATCGCACTTCCTCGGTCAGAACTTCGCAAAGGCATTCGATGTGCAGTATACAAGCAAGGAGGGTAAGCAGGAGTATGTTTGGGCAACATCGTGGGGCGTGTCAACACGCCTTATGGGTGCTCTCATCATGGCACACTCCGATAACAACGGTCTTGTGCTTCCTCCAAAATTGGCTCCTATCCAGGTCGTTATGGTGCCCATCTACAAGGGTGAGGAGCAGCGCCTACAGGTCGTAGCACGCCTCGAGGAGATGGCAAAGGAACTTCGCGCAAAGGGCGTATCTGTTAAGGTTGACGGCCGCGACAATGTGCGCTCAGGCTTTAAGTTCGCAGAGTATGAGTTGAAGGGTGTACCCGTACGCCTTGCACTCGGCCCTCGCGACATGGAGAATGGCACTATCGAGCTTGCACGTCGTGATACACTCTCTAAGGAGATTGTATCTCAGGATGGCCTCACAGAGCGCATCGTAAACCTCCTCGACGAGATTCAGCAGAACATCTTCCAGAAGGCTCTCAACTACCGTAACTCAATGATTACTAAGGTTGACACTTGGGAGGAGTTCCAGCAGGTGTTGAACGAGAAGGGCGGCTTTATCTCAGCACACTGGGATGGCACACCCGAGACCGAGCAGGCTATCAAGGAGGCAACAAAGGCGACTATCCGCTGCATCCCTATGGATGTAGTAGAGGAGGAGGGTACATGCGTATTCTCGGGCAAGCCTTCGAAGTATCGCGTGCTCTTCGCAAAGAGCTATTAATATGAAACTTATGGTGGTGTAGTGTCGCCATGTGTAAATAGTAATGCAGATAGGTTGTACAGAAATGTATGACCTATCTGTTTTTTACGCGCTATTCGGAGAACCCTTTGATGCAAGCATCAGGGGTATATAAAACAAAAAGTCCCCAATCTTTCGATTGAGGACCTTAGCTACTCAGCTTTGTCGGGATGACAAGATTCGAACGGCTTTAGCCGTAGCGCGGATACCATATAATAAAAGCGCAACCCACAGGGTGAGCAATATATCTCTATCATATCCGCGCAACTTGCTTTTAAAGAATACTTTTCATCTCGAGCATTGAGCAGATAGAGTCAATGACTCTTTTTGTTTTTGAGGGTGCTGTATGCTTGCATACGGGGCACCATACAAAAACAAAAATAGCGTAACTCTCGTTACGCTATCTGCTCATTTGGTCGGGATGACAAGATTCGAACTTGCGACAACACGCCCCCCAGACGTGTACTCTAACCGGGCTGAGCTACATCCCGAACTGGTTTTGCGGTGCAAAGATAATAATAAATTTTCTAATTATGCAAGTTTATCTCAAAAAAAATATAACTTTGTAGCATGAAATTTTTTAAATACATACTACTCCTATCTTTAATCGGCTCTATTTGTGTGGGTTGTATCGATTATGTGCGTCGTGGTCCTGAGAGTTTCTCTACGACAATCTATGATCCATACTACGCTACAGGATTTACTATCGATGCCGACGAACAGGGTAATACCCTTATCAGGGTGACTAAGCCATGGCAAGGTAGTCAGCTCGAGGAGCAGACATTGGCTATATTTGCTTCGGAGGAGGCTGCCAAGGGGTATGAGGGTGAGTATATCGTAGGTTCTGCCGAGAGGGTTGTGTGTATGTCGTCAAGCCATATCGCGATGCTCGATGCTATAGATTATGTGGATGCTGTAGTCGGTGTGTCGGGTAAGCAATATATAATGAATGAGCATGTGGCAAAGAGCGCCCATGTTAAGGATGTGGGCTACGATGGTAATTTGGACTATGAAACACTGGTGATGCTCAACCCCGATGTCGTGCTGCTCTATGGTGTGACGGCTGCCAATGATACCGTTACTGCGAAGTTGCAAGATTTGGATATCCCCTACCTATACCTGGGTGATTACACCGAGGAGTCGCCGCTCGGTAAGGCTGAGTGGGTGGTTGCTATTGCCGAGATTATGGGGTGTCGCCAGAGGGGTGAGGAGGTCTTTGCCACTATTGCCCAGCGCTACAACGATGTGCGTAGTAGTGTGGTGCGTAGCACAGCGCCTCCCACGGTGATGTTTAACCTGCCATATCAAGATGTGTGGTATATGCCATCGGATGATAGTTATATGGTGCAGCTTGTCGAGGATGCTGGCGGAGAGTATATATATAAGGGTAAGAACCCCTCGGGTGGCTCGAAGTCGATAAGTCTTGAGCAGGCGTATATGCTTGTTGTGGATGCTGATGTATGGCTCAATGCTGGACAATGTACAACAATGGATGAGCTGCGTAGCTCTGCGCCACAATTTGTAAATTGCGCTGTAGTGCGCAATGGTGAGGTGTATAACAACAATCGCCGTCGTACAAGTGCGGGGGGTAGCGACTTCTGGGAGTCGGCAATCATGCGCCCCGATGTTGTACTGAGAGACCTTGTGACCATTCTCAGTGGCGGGGATGGTGAGACCTACTACTATCAACAATTAAAGTAATGGAGCGAACACAGCGACATATACTCTCTACGGTGCTATTTGTGATTTTGGCTGTTGCGCTTGTGGCGCTCGCCATAACGGATATGCTCATTGGCTCTGTCAATATCCCTCTTGAGGAGGTGGTTGCATCGCTATGGGGCGATGCGAGTGAAGAGTACGAGACGATTATCTATAAGTTGCGAATGCCCAAGGTCGTGGCAGCGATATTGTCGGGCATGGCGCTCTCGACCAGTGGCCTATTGATGCAGACGCTCTTCCGAAACCCCTTGGCAGGACCCTATGTGCTTGGTATTAACTCGGGTGCAAGTCTCGGCGTGGCGCTCTTTATGTTGGCTGTGCCCATGATGTCGGTGAGTCTGCCTTGGATTTACGACATTGGTGTCACGGGTGTCGCGTGGATAGGTTCGGCGGCGATACTGCTGCTGATTATGGCACTATCGCGTAGGATTAAGAGTATTAGCGTGATTCTTATTCTGGGCATGATGCTTGGCTCGGCAATATCTGCCGTTGTGGGCATATTGCAGTATATGGGTACGGATGAGGCGCTCAAGGCATTCTTCGTGTGGACGATGGGCTCGCTCTCGACTGTCACCCCTGGGCAGTTATGGATATTCGTACCTGTGATATTGTTCGGCTTGGTGCTATCGATGTTGGCTGTTAAACCCCTAAATATGTTGCTCTTGGGAGAGAGTAATGCGCGCACATTAGGTCTCAATATATGGCTATCGCGCACCATAATATTCGTTGCTACAACACTCCTTGCGGGTACTATCACGGCATATTGCGGACCTATTGGTTTTGTGGGTCTCGCTATCCCACACCTTGCCCGTATGACCTTCCGCACATCTGACCATCGCCTGCTTGTACCTGCTGCAATGTTGTGGGGTGGTGTAGCCATGTTGTTGTGTTGTCTGCTCAGCGATGTGATGGCTCGCTATGGTGTTGTGTTGCCAGTGAATACGCTTACGGCGTTGCTGGGTGTGCCCATCATAATTTTTGTAGTACTTCGAAATCGTAACTGCCAATGATAAAGCTCTCGGATATAACACTCTCGTTTGGCTCGCGCACGCTTATTGAGGCGGCATCGGTGCATTTTAAGTGCGGAGAGTTGACAGCGCTGCTTGGCCGTAATGGTGCGGGCAAGAGTACGCTACTGCGTGCCATAGCCTCGTTGGGTAGTACACAAGGGGGTAGGGTCGAGATTGGAGGCAGGGACTTGCGTGACCTGACGAATGCCGAGTTGGCGCGTATGCTCGCCTTTGTGAATACGGAGCGTGTTTCGGTTGAGGCGATGACGGCATATGATATGGTTGCCGTGGGACGCTCTCCCTATACGGATTGGAGCGGTAGGTTGCGTAGTAGCGACCATGCTATAGTGGAGCGTTCGATAGCCATTGCTGGCGTAGAGCACCTCGCAAATCGCTATGTAGACACACTCTCGGATGGTGAGTGTCAGAGGGTTATGATAGCGCGTGCCTTGGCGCAAGACACCCCCATAATACTCCTTGATGAGCCAACATCGTACCTCGATATGCCCAATCGTTATGAGTTATGTACGCTGCTTGGTCGCTTGGCGCACGAGCAGAATAAGTGTGTGGTATTCTCCACGCATGAGTTGGATATAGCTCTTACGCTTGCTGACAATATAGCCCTTGTGGATACGCCCCATCTGCGATGTATGCCAACTGGGGAGATGGTTGCCTCGGGGTGTATCGAGCGTCTCTTTGATAGTCCCTATGTGGTCTTTGATGCGCAAAGTCGTGCGATACGCTTGAAATAAACTATCTCGGCGTTGAAGTACGCTTCGTATATTTTTCTAAAAGAGTAATTTTTTTGCAAATTCATTTGCTAAATCGAAAATTTTGCGTACCTTTGCGCCGCTAAACTGCTCACATATATGTAGCTGTTAGTGGTAAGGCCCGTTCGTCTATCGGTTAGGACACAAGATTTTCATTCTTGAAAGACGAGTTCGACTCTCGTACGGGCTACTCTTGGCGTGTCACACTTTGGTGTGGTGCGTGCGGTTTGAATATTTTTTGAGGAGCGGGCCTTAGAGCCTATCCGAAAGCGACTACGGTCGTCTTAATGTGCCAGCCGACAGGCACGGGGTAGCCCAAAAGTCAGCAAAACAAAAGAAACATAAAAAGTAAAAAACATAACAAAGAAAAACTATGGCAAACCACAAGTCATCAAAGAAGAGAATTCGTCAGACCGTTACAAAGCGTGCACACAACCGTCTTTACCACAAGACAACTCGTAATGCAGTTAAGGCATTGCGCAACACTTCAGAGCGTAGCGCAGCTGAGGCTCTTTTGCCAAAGGTAAGCTCTATGTTGGATAAGCTCGCAAAGCACAACATCATCCACAAGAACAAGGCTGCAAACCTTAAGAGCTCACTCGCTTTGCACGTTAACGCATTGTAATTTGCGGTTTGTGTCAAAAGTTAGAGGCTGCCAACTATGGTGGCCTCTATTTTTGTCTACTTGCGTATATTTACCAATATCTGCAACAATATCAACTATATCCCTGTAAGTTATTATGAGAGAGGTTAATCCCAAAGAGACTAATCGCGCCAAGGCCTTTGAGCTATGGATGCGCTCACCCATGCCCATGGTGACAATGACCAAGACGTTTGATATTACACACCTTAGACGTGTGGCTCGCCGTAAAGGTCTTAAACTCAACATGCTTATGTGCTACGCTATTGGTCGTGCTGCAAGTGACTTCGGTGAGTTCTATTTGTTGCCTGTGGGTGACAAACTTATGCAGTTTGACAACTTGGCGGTCAATACAATCGTAATGACTAAGTCGGGCGATATCAACACGTGTGATATACCATTTAGTAGGGATATTCATCAGTTTGCGGCAGACTATTTGCGATTGACGGAGCAGGTGGCAGTAAGCAATGAGGAGTATAACCTCGGTGATGACTATATGGTTATCGGTACGTCGGCTCTGACAAAGTGTGAGTTGGACTCTGTTGTCAACCTGTATGCGGGTTTCTATAACAACCCCTTTGTCGTGTGGGGCAAATATCGTAAAGGTCTGTTCCGTACAACGCTGCCCATATCGTTTCAGTTTCACCATACGCAGATGGATGGCCCTATTTCTACAGGCTTCCTTAATAGGCTACAAGAGGTTCTCAATAATATAGTGTATTGATTATGAAAGAGATATATTTCGCTGGTGGTTGCTTCTGGGGTACGGAGCACTATCTTAAGCAGATACGAGGTGTCGTAGCCACCGAGGTGGGCTATGCCAATGGCAATGGCGAGAACCCGACATATGAGGAGGTCTACACCGATATGACGGGTTTTGTTGAGACGGTGAAGGTTGTCTACGACCCCGCTATTCTCTCGGTTGAGAAGATTGTTGAATTGTACTTCCATTCGATTGACCCGCTGTCGCTAAATCGTCAGGGTAACGATGTGGGTGCGCGCTATCGCACAGGCATTTACTACACCGACGAGTGTGATAGGGTGGCTATTGAGGGCATCTATCGTGCAGAGGCTATGCGTGTAGGCGCAGACCTTGCTGTGGAGCTTGAGGCTCTGCGTAACTTCTACAGCGCAGAGGAGTATCATCAGGACTATTTGGATAAGAATCCTGGAGGATATTGCCATTTGCCAACCTCGCTATTTGAGTATGCACGCAAGGGAAATCTATAGAAAATCAACTTTTTGTTATATCCTTTATAGTGTTGGTGTGTATTTAGTTGCAAATGTAAGAAAAAGTGATTGTAAAATTTAACTAAAAAAAATATTTTCACTATATTTGCGTTTTGAATTGAGATAAAGTGGGCACACCGATGGATGTCGTTATAACATATGTAGATGGCTTGGATCCTCTCTGGCAGAAGGATTACGAAAAGCATACAAATATTCCGATTCTTGAGAAGCGTTTCCGTGATTGGGGAACGTTGCGTTACCTTATGCGTGGCATTGAGGTAAATATGCCATTTGTGCGTAAGGTACACCTCGTTGTGGCTCGTGATAGCCAGGTGCCCAAGTGGGTGAATCGTGACGAAGTTAACGTGGTATTGCACAGCGATATTATCCCCGAGCAGTTCCTCCCTACATTCAACTGCAACCCCATCGAGATGCATCTCCATCGCATTAAGGGACTCAGCGATCGTTACATCTACTTTAATGACGATGTGTTCCCTATGAGAAGATGTGAGGCGAGCGACTTCTTTGTCGATGGCAAGGGCCAGCTCGGCATGAGTTACCACCTCTTCTCGTTCGATATGTTCAAGAAGATATGTCGCAACTCGGACCGTGTGGCACGACGCGCGTTGGGTAAGGGCCCATCGTTGCTATTCTTGCGCCCACAGCATGTCTGCACACCCATGATTAAGAGCGATTGTGAGGAGTTCTATGAGTTGGCAAAGGGTGAGCTACACGCTTCGGTAACTATGACACGCAAGGCGAACAACATCAGTCAGTACGCCTTCCTAAACTATATGTACCTTAAGGGTACGTTGCAGAATAGACGCCTCTCGAAGCGTCACTTCTCGCTCGGTATAACATCGACAGAGAAACTTCGTAACTTCATCATCAACCCCACAAAGACCTTCACCTGTATCAACGATGTGCAGTTGAGCCACGAGCGCTTTGAGGAGTTGCGCAGAGTGCTTATTGAGGCTTTTGAGACTCGTTTCCCCAAAAAATCTAAGTACGAGAATGAGTTTTAAGGTAGATGCCGTAATCACCTGGGTAGATGGTGATGACCCACGTCACAAGGCGAAGCGCGAGCAATATGGCGATAAGAGGATTCTCAATCGCGATGATGTTGCTGGCAGCACCCGCTATTCGAGCCTCGGCGAGATATTCTACTGCGTGGCATCGCTCAACCGTTTTGCTCCCTGGTTGAATAAGATATATATCGTAACCGATGAGCAGAACCCCATGGTCGATGAGTTTATCGCCAAGCACTTCCCTGAGGGCTCTATTCCCATTGAGATTGTCGACCACAAGGTGATATTTCGTGGTTATGAACACTACCTGCCCACGTTTAACTCCATCTCAATAGAGTCTATGACGTGGCGTATACCCGGTCTTTCGGAGCACTTCATAGAGTTTAACGACGATCTTATTCTTGCTGCACCCACACAGCCTGAGGACTTCTTCCCCCGTGAGGGAGAGGTCGTCTGCTATGGCCATAAGAGGTCATCTATGTTGGTGCGACTAAGCCGTCTGTTGAAATATCGCATAAATGGCCCTAAGCGTGTATCGTTCAAGGAGTCTATGATAAACGCTGCGGAGATTGCTGGCCACAAGGGAGACTTTATCATGTTGTATCACACCCCAAAAGCGTTGTTAAGAAGCTTCT
>JAZRAW010000137.1:0-20030 GCA_045634765.1 Alistipes sp. | reverse complement strand
ACGCTCAGAAAGAAGGGTATCACTATGCCCATCGTAGTGCTCAATGCCGACCAGGATAGCTTCGATATGATGATTGCTCACGACCTTGAGCCAGAGATATATAGTTTCCATTCGTTGGATGCCTTTAGGCGCGCTGTGCACCATGCCCACCGCGAGGCGTACCCCATACATATCAAGCTCGACACAGGTATGCACCGCCTCGGCTTTGTGGATGAGGACGTAGACCTATTGGGTCGCGCTATACACCTCGATACATCGCTGCACGTTGCCTCGATATTCTCGCACCTATCCTCTGCCGATATGCCATCGGAGGATGACTTTACGCGCAAGCAGATTGTGGCGTTCGACTATATGAGTCAGCAGCTTACCGAGTGGTTAGACTACAAACCTCTGCGCCACATCGCCAACTCGGCGGCCATCGTACGTTTCAAGGAGGCGCACTTCGATATGTGTCGTTTGGGTCTTGGCTTGTATGGTTTTGGATTTGAGCACAACGACAAACTTATCCCCGTTGCTACGCTCTCGACACGCATCGTGCAGATAAAGACCCTGGCAGAGGGTGAGAGCATTGGCTATGCTCGTTCTATGCGTACGGAGCGCGAGACTATCATTGCTACAATCCCTGTGGGCTATGCCGATGGCCTTGATAGACATCTTGGCAACGGATGCTGGGAGGTGATTGTGCGCGGTGAGCGTGCCAAGATTGTAGGGCGCGTATGTATGGATAGCGCAATGATAGATATAACCGATATTGAGGGTGTTGAGGTAGGCGATAAGGTGACCATCTTCGGCACCGAGAGTGGTAACACTCTGGAGGATATGGCGCGCGTGCTCGATACCATATCCTATGAGATTATGACCTCTATCTCGCAGCGCGTAAAACGAATATACACAGAACGATAATGAAGGGTACAATATATATGATTCCATGTCCTATCTCTGACACTACGCCAGTGTGGGATGTGCTACCTGAGGCAAACCGTGCGGTTATGGACTCGCTCGACTACTTCATCGTTGAGAACACACGTTCGGCACGCCGTTTTCTTTCTAAGGCGGGTGTGAAGCGCAAGATTGAGGAACTGGAGTTTGTTGAGCTTAACGAACATACGACCGATGCCCGTGAGGTGGAGCGCATGCTTAAGCCCGTGTTGGAGGGTCGCTCGGCGGGTGTTATCTCCGAGGCTGGAGTGCCAGGTGTTGCAGACCCTGGTGCCGCTATTGCCGCCTTGGCTCATCGCCATGGTGTGCGCGTAGTGCCTCTTGTGGGTCCCTCGTCAATACTTATGTCGGTTATGGCATCGGGACTCAATGGTCAATCATTTGCCTTTGTGGGCTACCTGCCCATCAAGGACCCCGAGCGTCAGCGCCGCCTGAAGGAGCTCGAGCGTAGAGTAGTGGAGGAGCAGCAGTCGCAGCTCTTTATTGAGGCGCCCTACCGCAATGTTAAGCTCTTCGAGACACTCATAAAGAGCCTTTCACCCCGTTTGAAGCTCACGGTGGCTACGGACATAACAGCTCCCGATGAGTTTATTCGTACCATGACCATCGAGGCGTGGCGTAAGGCGGGTGTGCCAGCTTTTGAGAAGCGCCCAACAATATTTTTATTAGGCATATAATTTGTTCATTATAATATGAAACAATTTAAATTTAGAGATTTTATGAAGGGTCAAAAGACAGATAATGAGAAAGATATGAAGACAACTAACGTTGATGCAGAGGGCGCTGAGCAGACGGTGAATGCTGAAGCTGCTGACAATGTGGCAGTTGATGTGGAGGATGTGACTGACAATGTGTCAGTGGAACCTACTCTCGAGGAGCAGATTGCCGTATGGCGTGATAAGTATATGCGTTTGCAGGCAGAGTTCGACAACTTCCGCAAGCGCACTATCAAAGAGAAGATGGAGCTTGTGGAGCGTGGCTCGGAGGGTGCATGGAAGGCTATCTTGCCAGTGCTTGACGACATGGAGCGTGCTGTGGCAGCCTCGGCAAAGAGTGAAGATATCGTGGCCTTGAGAGAGGGTGAGACTCTCGTTATGAAGAAGTTCGAGAGCGTGCTTAATGCTGCGGGCATCAAGGCTATCGAGTGTGTCGATATGCCCTTTAATGAGGAGGAGCAGGAGGCTGTAGCGCGTTTTGCTGCGGGCGAGGATAAGCGAGGTTTGGTTATCGACTGCGTGCAGCGTGGTTACAAGATGGGTGACCACGTATTGCGCTACGCAAAGGTTGTTGTTGGTGAGTAATAGTGTAGCAATATGGCAGAGAAGAGAGACTACTACGAGGTGTTGGGTGTCGAGAAGAACGCCGATGCCGATACTATAAAGAAGGCCTATCGTAAGGCCGCAATCAAGTACCACCCCGACAAGAACCCAGGTGATAAGGAGGCTGAGGAGAGGTTCAAGGAGGCTGCCGAGGCCTACGATGTCTTGTCGAACGAGGATAAGCGTGCACGCTACGACCGCTTTGGTCATGCAGGCATGAATGGCCCTGGTGGTGGCCCTGGTGGCTTTGGTGGCTTTAGTGGGGCTGGTGGCTTCACTATGGATGACATTTTTGAGCAGTTTGGTGATATCTTTGGTGGTACGTTTGGTGGCTTTGGTGGCGGCCGAGGTCGTGGTGGCCGTCAGAGAGTTAACCGTGGCAGCGATGTCCGCATCACAGTGCGTCTTTCGCTCAAGGAGATTGCTGAGGGCGTGACCAAGAAGCTCAAGATAAATAAGGTTGTCGCTTGCGAGAAGTGTGGTGGCACGGGAGCAAAGGATAAGTCGGCATATGCTACATGTTCGCAGTGTGGTGGCTCAGGCTATATCATCACTGTGCAGAACTCCTTCTTTGGCCGCATGCAGACCCAGAGCGTATGTCCTACATGTCAGGGCGAGGGTCGCGTAATTAAGGATAAGTGTACTCATTGCGGTGGCGAGGGTACGGAGCGCGGCGACAAGATTGTTGAGGTAAAGATTCCTGCTGGTGTTGCTGAGGGCATGGCACTCACGCTTCAGGGCATGGGTAACGCTGCACGTCATGGCGGCATCAATGGCGACCTTATCGTGGTTATCAAGGAGGAGAGCCACCCCGACTTCGAGCGTCAGGGTGTTAACCTTGTACACAACCTCGGAATTACTGTCACAACAGCAATCCTCGGTGGCGAGGCTGAGGTCCCCACTATTGATGGTCGTGTGCGCATCACTATCGACCCAGGCACTCAGTCAGGTAAGGTCATGCGTCTACGCGGTAAGGGCCTTCCCGATGTTAATGGCCGTGGTCGTGGCGACATCATCGTGGTTGTTGATGTCGTTATCCCCACAACACTAAATAAGGAGGAACGTAAGCTTGTCGAGCAGCTCAGCGAGCAGCCTAACTTTAAGCGTACGGAGAGCCGCGATAACCAGGATATACTTACGCGCATGAAAAACTTCTTCCGATAGTATGTTGTGATAAGCAGTCATCTGCGGCGTTTTGCTTGGTTGCAAAATCCTCATTTACCTTAAGTAAACTGCGGTTTTGCCACCTGCGACAAACCACCACATCTAACTGCTTCTGACAACATACTAAGTAGAGCGATAAGCAGTCATCTGCGGCATCTCGCTTGTCTTCGAAATCCTCATTTACTTCAAGTAAACTGCGGTTTCTCAGCCTACGACGAGCCACCACATATAACTGATTCTGACAACATACGACAAACTGAAAAGTGTGAAAATATTTCAATAATACAAGATGTCGATATTTAGACCACATAAGACAAAACCGCGTCAGTTCAACTACACGCCACGCTACTATGACCCCGTAAAGGAGGCATTTGACCAGCGTCGTAAGGAGTTGCATGGCACGTCGAGTGAGACCGACAACCTCCCATATGAACCAGGTGATTACCTGCGCATGAAGAAGGAGGCACGTCGTGAGTCGCGCGAGGAGCAGGCAAGGAGTGCATCGAATCGCCTTTTGCGCTACGGCCTCTTGATTGTGGTCGTAGGCTTAGGTTTACTCTATCTTATGCCACGTGTTGTGGGCATCCTTACCCGCTTTATGAATGCTGGCGAGAATACAGAGGTTGTGGAAACCTACTCTGCGGATGGAGATATTGTAGCAGATACCCTTGCTGCACCGCAACGAATCATTCTCAACGAGCAACATGGCGATATCGACTTTACAGAATATGAGGACCTCGATGCTGAGGCAATCAATGAGATAGAGGAGTTTAATAGACAGACGCGCTCGGTGACCATCTACTCTGATGATGTGAAGATTGTGGATGGTAAGTGCGTAGAAGAGAGCCAAGAGGAGAGCGAGGAGTAACCCCATAGAGAAATGGACAGAATAAAACTGCTACCCGAGATTGTTGCAAACCAGATTGCAGCAGGTGAGGTTGTTAACGCACCCTCGAACGTCGTCAAGGAGATGATGGAGAACTCCATTGACGCGGGGGCGAAGTGTGTGCGTGTCAATTTCCGCAATGGTGGCAAGGATATGATTCAGATTGTCGACGACGGCATCGGCATGTCGATGATGGATGCCCGCATGGCATTCGACCGCCACGCAACGTCGAAGATTCGCTCCATAGAGGATGTATACCAGTTGCACACCTTCGGCTTCCGTGGTGAGGCATTGGCGAGTATTGCAGCGGTGGCGGAGGTGGAGCTTCGCACGCGTAGGGAGGAGGATGAGCTTGGCACGCTGACCGAGATTTCGGGTGGTGAGTTCCGCAGTCAGACTCCCATATCGTGCTCGAAGGGTTCGCAGTTTGTGGTGCGCAATCTCTTCTACAATGTGCCCTCGCGCCGAAAGTTCATAGATGGCGACAACTCACGCCTCGCATCGCAGATAAAGAGTGAGTTCCAGCGTGTTGCGCTGTGCAACCCCGAGGTGGAGTTCGAGCTTAGGCAGAATGACGCCCCACTATATATGCTTCCACCGACAAATCGTCGTGGCCGCATCGTAGACATCGTGGGTAAGCACATACGCCAGAACTTGTTGGATGTGGAGGTAAGCACCTCTGTTGTGCGCATCGAGGGCTTTGTGGGTCGCCCCGCAGCTGCAAAGAAGCGCAACAACGAGCAATATCTCTTCGTTAATGGTCGTTACTTCTATTCGCAGGCTATGCAACGCACAATTGTTCGCGCCTACGAGAAACTTATACCCGATGGCTGCCAGCCATCATACTTTATATACATTACGGTAGATCCCGACAGGGTTGATGTTAATGTCCATCCGCAAAAGACAACCGTTAAGTTCGCCGACACGGATGTGATACTCGAAATCCTGCAGGCTGCAATCCGTGAGACTTTGGCAAAGACGGGTGCTGTGCCACAGATGGATTTCAGTGCCGAGGGTGCTGTTGACATCCCCGTGTTGAACACTGAGCGTCAGATATATCGCGAGCCTCGTGCCTCGACAAATGTGTTGTACAACCCCTTCGTTGAGGAGTATATAGACCCTACAGCCCCCATGCCCGATGTCCCATTTACGGGCTTCGATGTCCCATTTGAGGGTGGCGGAGCAAAGGGGCGTGCCCCACGCGGAGGTATAAATGTCTCGGAGGTTGCCGAAGAGTTCGCCATTCACGCTTCTACCATGAGTTCCATGGCGTCGGGTAGTGTTATGGAGTTTATTGACGAGGAGTCAGAGTGTGAGGAGTCGTTGTTTGATATTGTCTCATCGTCGATGCAGAGCGTTGAGGTGCCTACCTTTGGCGAGTGTATGACTGTGGGTGGTGGCTACGCTGTGGCAACTTATGGCTGCCGCAGTGTTGTTGTGTCGTTGCGCAGAGCCAAGGAGCGCATCCTGTTTGAGGAGGTGCTCGGTGCCATGAAGTGTGGCGCGGTGGCTACGCAGCGTATGTTCTTCTCCGAAGAGTTGGTACTCTCGCTTGCGGAGTATGAGCTTATGGAGGAGCACGCCACGGAGTTCGCAGCCATGGGCTTCGAGATTGAGTATCTCGGTGAGGGTCGCATCTCGGTTGCGGGACGCCCCGCGGTGTTGGATGTTGCGACGCCGCTCGATGAGTTGATATATGAGTTGTTGCACGGCATTGAGGATGGCGATATGCCCTTGGAGCGCGAGCGCGAGCGCTTAGCAGAGCTTATGGCACGTCGCGGTAGTGCAGGCTATGGCAAGGGCGTGAAGTCGGCAGATGCTCTTGAGTTGTTGCACCGCTTGGAGAAGTGCGCCAACCCCAGTTTTACACACTCCGGCACGCCCATCATGGCAGAGCTTACGACAGATGAGTTGCGAGCGAAGCTAACGAAGTTATAATTAGAAACCAAATTTTAGAGTATGTCTATATTTAGAACCCATAGTTCGACACCCCCTGTGGTCATGAACTTACTTATAGCCAATGTTGTTGTGCTATTGGCAATGATGCTTCTTGGTGATAAGATAACGCATGATGTACATGTCCCAGGTTCATCTGTTATTTTTTTAGGAGATAATCCATTTGCCCTGCATAATATAGATTTTAGGGCTGTGAATTTGACATTATTCCGTCCATGGCAACTTGTGACATACATGTTCATGCATGCGGACTTCTCGCATCTCTTCTTCAATATGTTCTCGTTGTGGATGTTCGGTCGCACATTGGAGATGGAGATGGGTTGGAAACGTTTCCTTATATACTATATGATATGTGGTGTGGGTGCTGCGCTCTTCCAGATGGGCATAGCTCAGATAGACCTCGCTACTCTCGAGGTAGGCTCTATTGCATGGGGCAAGTATATGGGAACGTCCACTGTGGGTGCTTCGGGTGCTATCTTTGGCCTCTTGTTGGCATTCGGTATGTTGCACCCCAATGCTATGATATCGCTCATCTTCCCACCTATCACGCTTAAGGCTAAGTGGTTTGTGGTTATCTATGGCGTGTTGGAACTCTTCCTTGGCGTGTCGGGCACTATGAGCGGCGTGGCACACTTCGCTCATCTCGGCGGAATGTTCTGGGGCTGGTTGTTGCTACTTTGGTGGCGTCATCGCGACCGCAAGCGCAATATCTTCTATTACTAAACAACGATAAATAAGGACACATTAACACATAACTTAACCCCATAGGTTACAAAGATTTAAGACTATGTCAAACAACGGTCAAACCTACAGCAATTCACCCATTGGTGGAGGCTCGAAACCTAAGAGTAAAGGTACTTACATCGGTACCATCTTCTTTATTGTGCATTTGGCACTCACAATCTCGCTATCGGTGGCTTTGATTATCGCTTACATCACGCCCTACATCGCACCCGAACACTGGGGTGCACTCACCATTGTGGGCCATTTCCCTCAGGTGCTATTTATTTTGGTGCTTGTATGCGTGCTCATATGGCTTCTTGCACGTCGCAGGAAGATGGCAGGCATTGTTGCCCTTGTGCTCATTCCTGGTCTGTTCCACATCACGCAGTTCTTCAATATCAACTTCGTGCGCTATGAGCCCGCAGAGTCTCAGCCTAAGGGTGCCTTTACCGTTGTGACATATAATCTTCGTGGCTTCCGCAACGATAATGGTGCAAGAGTTGTTGAGCAGTTTGGCGATTACTTAGCTGAGTCTAACCCCTTCCTTAAGCAGCGTCGCGCAGCCGATATTATCTGCTTGCAGGAGTTTTCGCTCGATGCCGATAACGTCGAGTACATCGACTCGCTTATGAGCTTAGAGTATAAGAATGTCTATACGAATGATGTTCACGAGTCGGAGAATGTAGTGTTGCGTACCTATAGCCGCTATCCTATTATTGCAAGCGGTAGTATCGCAAACACAGGTCGCGGTACCTCGCAGTGGGTGGATGTTGTGATAATGAATAACGACACAGTGCGTATCTTTAACAACCACTTCTATACTATGGGCATTACGGAGGAGGATAGTGATGATATTTCGCGTGGTGCTATTCTCAGCGATGGCGACAACATGAAGAGCATTGTCGACCGTGTTGCGCACAACTCAAGTGTTCGCGTAAATCATGTCGACTCGCTGCGTAAGGTTATTGACAAGACACCATATCGCCATATCGTATGTGGAGACTTTAACGACACCCCTGGCTCATATGTCTATAAGAATATGACAGCCAATCTTACCGACCTCTTTACAGAGAAGGGTAGTGGCTTTGGTTATACCTATCGCCCTATGTGGGGATGGTTGCGTATCGACTACATCCTCTACTCTAAGGGCTTTGAGCCTCTTAACTACTACTCTGATAGTGAGACCGAGTTGTCGGATCACTTGCCAGTTGCTGCGCAGTTTAAGTTTGAGAAACGTTAGTTTTGGGACTGTTTTAGCAACTAAAGTGTAATAAATATGTATTTTTTAAATTCGATAATTTTGCAGTATCGAATTTTATGATTACCTTTGCGCGCTATTATTAACTAATTTAACTTTTGTAACAATGCCAAAAATGAAAACAAATGCCGCTGCGAAGAAGCGTTTTTCTTTCACCGGCACAGGTAAGATTAAGCGTAAGCACGCTTATCACAGTCACATCCTGACAAAAAAGACTAACAAGCGTAAGCGTAACCTTTGCTACTCAGGTACAGTATCTTCAGCTGATGAGGCTAAGATCAAGCAGTTGCTCGTTAAGTAATTAACAGCACAGCAATAAGCAGTAGTAACAACAACAAATTTTAATTAACAATCGGAGCGCAGTAGCCCTAAAGAGTGTGAGAGAATCACGCCGCTACCAACTCTATCAAAAACTTTAAACTATGCCACGTTCAGTCAACGCTGTTGCGTCACGCGCAAGAAGAAAGAAGGTTTTGAAGCTTGCCAAGGGTAACTTTGGTTCAAGGGGAAACGTATGGACAGTTGCGAAAAATACTGTCGAGAAAGGTTTGCAGTTTGCATACACTCACCGTCGTGAGAAGAAGAGAAATTATCGTTCATTGTGGATCGTTCGTATCAACGCTGCGGTTCGCATGTATGGTATGACTTATTCAGAGTTCATTGGTAAGATGAACCAGAAGGGTATTGCCCTCAACCGTAAGGTTTTGGCAGACCTCGCTCTCAATGAGCCTAAGGCATTTGAGGCAATTGTTAACGCAGTTAAGTAGTAACCCTTATATATTAAGGTGAGACCGAGGTGTTAAGTGCCTCGGTCTTTTTTATTTCTTGTGAAAAGGCAGTATCTACTTCCGCTAACAAAAAGTGCCGTCAAGATGTATGAGATTCTAAATATAAAAAGGGAGGCAAAGCGTAATGCTTACCTCCCTCGTTTCGTTTTAGGTCTCTCGCTTAGTTAACCACCTCGGCGTTGACCTTAACGTAGTTGTAGCCCATGCGCTTGAGCTGGACAGATACACCCATCTCAAACATAACCTTTGTGGTGCGTGCAAAGACATGGAATGCCATCACGCTCTGCGCCTCGACCTGCTCCTTGCGGATAAGCGACAAGGCACGCTCTGCGGCTGAGCGAATAAGGTTCTCAACCCTCTCTGCCTCGGCGCTACCAAGGGGGTGGCATAAGAGAATCTCCGTAACATACTCATCCATGCAGTCGAAGCCGCGAGGCTCGCACAACATCTTGTGGAAGTCCTCAATGTTCTCGTAGCGCTTCCACTCCTTGTCCCACAATACTGCGAGGCCCATGCCCTCATACATAGCCCATGCGATGGCTACAAGGGGGTACTTCGCAACTTCGGGCACTGCGTCAACCATATATGAGGGGGCTGATGTCTTCCACTTCTCGTTAAGCTCCTCAACCTCCAATAGGCGACCATCCATCATGCCCTCCTTTGTGAGGAAGTCAATGAGAGTCTTGCGTAGACCCTCCTCATATCTGTTAAGTAATTCGTGTTGAATAGTGTTCATACCTTATATTTATTATTATTTACGTCTCTTTGTTGTCTTCTTGCGTACAGACCAACCGAAGTGTCCGATAAGTTTACCCAAACTGTAATACTCGCCATGAGAGTATACTATGGGATTTGCCTTGTCGAGTGAGAACTTGCCAGTCACGGGGTCGATATAGCGGTCATCTGCCTCGACGCCTACAACATCCGCGATAAACATGTCGTGAGAACCAAGCTCCTTAACCTCGCGTACGCGGCAGCATATAGAGAGGGGTGACTCCGCGATGATGGGGGCAGAGACATGTGGGTTGGTCATAGGAGTTAGACCCGTAGCCTTCCACTTATCCTCGTTGCGCCCTGAGCGTACGCCACACCAATCTGTTGCGTGTGCCATGGCCTCAGTTGTAAGGTTTATGCAGAACTCTCCCGT
This sequence comes from Alistipes sp., assembly GCA_045634765.1. Taxonomy (GTDB): domain Bacteria; phylum Bacteroidota; class Bacteroidia; order Bacteroidales; family Rikenellaceae; genus Alistipes. Next base: position 9,850 of record JAZRAW010000137.1, on the reverse strand, counting down.
ACGGCGTATGATGTCGTAGCTGTGTCTCTCCTTGCGTACAGAGATATAGCACATGGGTGGGTCGGTACATATTGTGCCTGTCCACGCTATGGTGAGCATGTTATACTCCTCGGGTGTAGCACCTGTGGTCACAAGTACGGCGGGTAGAGGGTATATAAGAGTTCCGGGTTTCCACGATTGTTTACTCATAGGTCTCTATTTGCTTGTGTTTAGTCGTTTTCTCTGCGTGTTGGGGTGTTGTGTATATCCCAACCTGCTTGTATTGTCGCTGTGGCGTGCCTGTGCATCTCTTCTACCAACTCTGGGTGTTCCGTAGCGACATTTATGAGTGTCTCATCACCCTCAGCTTCGAGGTCGTAGAGGTACTCTATGGAGTTGTAGACATCGAAAGCATAGAGCCAGCGATTGTTGCGGCAAGCAATATGCCCCACGGATGTAGATACAGCATATTTACGCGATTGTGTCGTAAGGTCAATGCCTAAGGTGTGGTTGTCATACGCCTTGCCGAGCATAGATACTGCTGTTGGGGTGATGTCTACTTGTGCTACTATGTCGCTACGCACCTCTGGGGCAATATGCTTAGGTGAGTAGAAGAGTAGCGGTATGTGGAATATGCACTCGTTCATGATGTAGTTCTCGTTGAAGGAGCGACCATGGTCTGCTGTAATGACAAATAGCGTCTCATCGAACCACTCCCTTTCGCGTGCCATGTCAATGAAGCGGTTCATTGCCCAGTCAGCATACTCTATGGCCCTCTCTTCAGCGTCGGTTGATGAGGGGGTGAAGCCCTCTACGTCGGGAGCGTTAAAGGGTCTGTGGTTTGAGCATGTGAGTAGCACCGTGGCTACATCCCTGCCCTCACTCCACGCGTTGTCTATCTCCATCAAGGCTCTATCGTAGAGAATATGGTCATCTACGCCCCACGTTTTTGACGTCTCTACGCCGTAGTCATCCTCGGCGATAAGGCGCTCGAAGCCCTGCATGGCGACAAAGCCGTTGACATTATCGAAGTCGCGGCGGTGTGTGACAAAGAAGAGCGTTTTCATCCCTTCATCCCTGTGCAGCTGCGCGAAGATGGTGTTCATGTCGTGTTGATAGCCATCCTTCAAGGGGTGCAGATGCAGGTATGGTGGCATAGATGCTACGATGGCGTATATGCCGTAGCTTGTATGTGTCGAGTTGGAGTATGTATTCTCGAAGTATAGACCCTCCTCAATAAGGCGATCGAGGTTGGGTAGTAGGTGTTGAGTATTTCCCTCGCGTGCGAGGCGTTCTGCCGAGTTACCCTCCTGAACTATTATTACCAGGTTGCGCCATGGGGATGGCTTTGCCTCTACATGCTCGGTGAAGGTGTTGTCGCGCTTAAGGTCTGTGCACACATAGTTATATGCATCCTTTGGGTCCATTAGCTCGATGCCGTTGCTCGTACCCTCAAATATAGTTATGATGAATGGCTCAACGGGGTTGATGGCAAGTTGGTTGAGGAAGTTGTTGTTCGATATTATCGCATCAGCAGTGGTGAGAGGCTGCGGCTGAAATGCCATGCCTCGAGTTGTGAGAGGTAACCCTCCGAGCATAAGGATGGTGTACGCGGCGGTACGCAGGCGAGGGGCGTTGTCGCACGAGCGTAGGTTATAGTGGCGGGCAAGGCGTAACACAAAGAGTGTGAAGGCTACAGCTGTGGCTATGCATATTACTGCGCACACTATATAGCTAATCTCGCCAGTAAGCATCTCGAAAGTTTGACCTGTGTCGGTCGTTATGTAGCTAATAGCGAGTGCATTGAGGTGCGAGTCGCAGTATTCGTAGTATGGTATGTTGCTAATGGCGATGATGAGTGCTGCCGATACGATTATCGCCGTAAACCATATTGAGGTGGGCGCCAAGATGCGGTTCACTCTCTTGGAGAGTGTGCCGAGAGCCAATAGGAGTGTTGGAAGTGCTAAGATTTTTGTGACAAACGATATGTCGAAGCGTACACCCATCCATAGTGCGTGTAGCACATATAGGGGTGTATTATCGATGCCCGAGTTTAGCATATCGAGGTTGCGACATAGTAGAACTATGCGTATGATGCTGAAGAGCAGCATAGCCATAGCTGCAACCCATAAGATAAAACGTATGGGGCGCGGAGGTGCTATCCTTCTCATCATCTCGCTAAACATGCGACCTATCTGCTTGTTTTGGTCCATCCTCCCTCTCTAACTATTCTGTGGGCAACGTACCCCAAACATTATGAGCGTTATGTATATCCCATCCCGCTTGTATCATTGCAGCCGAGTAGATGTGCATCTCTTCAACGCGCTCTGGATGCTCCGATGCGACATTTTTCATTCGCTCATTGCCCTCAGCGCTTATGTTGTAGAGGTATGGCATGTCGTTATGAACATCGTAGATGTATAGCCAGTCGTGGTCGCGTGCGGCGATGTGACCATCATGTCCAAATGGAATCATGCGACGACTCTCGCTCATGAGGTCTATGCCCATGGTGTGGTTATCGTACGCCAAGCCGAGCATAGAGATTGCTGTTGGCATGATATCCATCTGCGCCACAAGGTCGCTACGCACCTCGGGGGCTATATGTTTTGGCGAGTAGAAGAGTAGGGGCACATGGTTCAAACTCTCAGGGATAACATAGTCCAAGGTTATCGCGCGGCCATGATCTCCCGTAATTATGAATAGCGTCTCGTCGTACCACTCCATCTCTTTTGCCATCTCCATAAAGCGGTTGAGAGCCCAATCGGCATACTCGATAGCTTGATGCTCAATATCTGTCGTTGTGGGAGTAAATCCAACGTTCAATGGTGGGTCATAGGGCGAGTGGTTGGAGCAAGTTAGCAACACTGCAGCCACGGCATTACCCTTATGCCACTCTTGGTCAATCTCCTTCAGTGCTACGTCGAACATGATGTGGTCATCCACGCCCCACATCTTGTCGGTCTCTACGCCATAGTTGTTACGACTCATAAGGCGCTCGAAGCCCTGTGTGGTGATGAAGTTACGCAAGTTGTCGTAGTTGGGACCATGTGTAACGTAGAAGAGTGGGGTGATATCGCCACGGCTATATACCTGATCGATGATGGTGTGTAGTGGGCGCACCACACAATCCTGCATCGGGTGTTTATCCACAAAGCTGGGGTATGATGTAACCAATGCGTAGATAGCATTGCATGTATGAGTGCCAGCGCTATAGGTGTTCTCAAAGTATAATCCCTCCTGAATCATTCTCTCGAGGTTGGGCATAAGGATCTCGGTGCTACCTTCGCGTGATAGACGCTCTGCGGTGAAGCTCTCTTCGAGGATGATGACAACATTGCGCCAGGGTGAAGACTTTGCGTCGACGTGTGTGAGGAATGATGCATCGCGGTGCATCTCCGCGATTGCTACATCGTGTGCCTGATCATGTGGCATGAGGAGTATCGTGTTGGATACTGTGCTTAGCGATATTACAAATGGCTCTATGGGGTTTATGCCGAGCTTATTGATAAAGGCGTTGTTGGAGATTACGGCATCGCGAGGTTCGAGGGTGCGATAGCGGAAGTAGAAGCCTCTATCTGCCCACAAGAAGAGCAGACTCAAGGATATGAGGGCGATGAGCGTGCGTGTGTGGTTTGTTGTTGGGGTTGCAATCTTAAAGCGACGCGAGAGCCATACGATGAACAGGGCAAAGATGATGGCTATCACGATGGCTGAGATAGCGAAAAAGAGATAGATTGGCTCGTTTAATATCATCGATATGTTATCTGTAAAGCCCGTTGTTGCATATTGCATGCTCATGGCGTTAATATGCGCCTGGAAATGAGTGAAGTATGGGATGTTCCATATGCAGGCTATGAGAGTTGCGGAGTAGCTTATTGCAAGCCACCATGTGGCGATGCGTGCTGTCCAACGTGCGTATTGCCCAGCAAATTCTCCTATAGCCAATGCAAGGGCCGCGGGCAGCATAAGCATGAATGTGAGGTTTAGATCGAATCTAAATCCTACAATCATGGCACGCATAACCCAGTAGTAGTTGTTGTCTATACCTGTGGCGAGAAGCTCTTTGTTCTGTAGGAAAAGAACTAATCGTATGATGCTAAAAACTACCGCACCAACCAGTGTTATGATGATGAGGTAGCTAACGGGGCGTGACGGAACGAGTCGCTTTAGTATTTCTGTAAGTCTCTTCATTAATAAATTACTTGTGTGTGTGGCTACGCATGGCATATGGTCAATCTTTACCCATATGCACACTATGGTTCATTGAATATCCTCAAATCTTCAATGTTCCTCATCTCTATGCCTCCCCGTCGTAGCCTCTATCTTCGAGGAGGTTGCAGCCGAGTGCTGCTGCAACAGCAAGTTCGTCACAACGATTGTTCTCAATTGTCGAGGCGTGACCCTTGACCCATATGAACTGCACGTTGTGGCGGCGATATATTCTCAAGAAGCGCATCCATAGGTCGGGGTTCTTCTTTCCTGCAAAGCCCTTCTTCTCCCAACCGAATACCCAGCGCTGATTTACCGCCTCGATAACATATTTCGAGTCGGAGTAGAGTGTGACATTTGAGCCCTCATACTTGAGTGCCTCCAACGCTACGCACACAGCCATTAGCTCCATGCGATTATTTGTTGTTAGGCGGTATCCCGCTGAAATCTCTTTGCGGTATGGTCCCGATATGAGTACCACACCATAACCACCCGGCCCGGGATTACCGCGGGCCGAGCCGTCTGTGTATATGGTGATGTGGGGTGTAACCATTACTGAAGTGCTGCGATTTGTGCCTTGAGTGCGGCAATCTTTGCCTCGGCATCAGCCTGCTTAGCACGCTCGTTGGCAACAACCTTCTCGGGGGCTGACGACACGAAACGCTCGTTCGATAGCTTCTTCATCACCGAAGCGAGGAAGCCCTCATAGTATGTGAGGTCGTCGTTGAGCTTCTTGAGCTCTGCCTCCTTGTCGATGTTACCCTCCATGGGCACGAAGTACTGCGTAGTCTTAACGATGAAGGCCGCCGCTGTGGGATCCTTCTCTACGACTGTCGCTACCTCCTTGATGTTACCCATCTTTGTGATAACAGCCTCGAACTCTGCGGGATAGTTCTCGTCGGCGATGTAGTTCAACGCCAAAGCCTCCTTCTGTGCAATGTTCTTCTGCTTACGGATGTTGCGGATTGCAGAGATTACCTCCTGTGCCAAGCCGAAGCGTGCAATGATGGTAGCATCTGCCTCGCGCTCTACGTTAGGCTGCTGGGCGATGACGATAGACTTAACATCGCTCTCGGGCTTGAGGTCCTGCCATATCTCCTCCGTAACGAATGGCATGAATGGGTGCAACATACGGAGCAACATATCGAAGTAGTACTTTGTACGAGCGATTGTCGTAGCATCGATGGGGCACTGGTATGCAGGCTTCACCATCTCGAGGTACCAACCGCTGAAGTCGTCCCAGAATAGGCGATATAGCTCTGTGAAGGCCTCCGAGATGCGGTACTGCTCCATGTTGTGGTTGATAAGAGCGATGCGATCCAACATAACCTCGTCGAACCATGTGATAGCCTCCTTGGCTGCCTCAGACTGAGCGATAGTAGCGTCCACCTCCCACATATTCACGAGGCGATAGGCGTTCCAAATCTTGTTGCAGAAGTTACGACCCTGCTCGCAGAGTGCCTCATCGAACATAACATCGTTGCCAGCAGATGTAGACATAAGCATAGCTACGCGCATGCCGTCAGCACCATACTTAGCGATAAGGTCGAGGGGGTCAGGTGAGTTACCCAACTGCTTCGACATCTTACGACCGAGCTTGTCGCGTACGATACCTGTGAAGTATACGTTGCGGAAGGGCTTGTCGTTGCACCACTCGTAACCCGCCATAATCATACGAGCAATCCAGAAGAAGATGATATCTGGACCAGTCACAAGGTCGTTAGTAGAGTAGTAGTACTTAATCTCCTCGTTGTCGGGATCAAGAATACCGTTGAAGAGCGATATGGGCCATAACCATGAGCTGAACCATGTGTCGAGAGCATCCTCATCGTGGCGCAACTCCTCGGCGGTGATATTCTCGTATCCAGGGATCGCCTTAGCAAGTTGTAGCGCCTCCTCGCGGCTCTCGGCAACAACAAACTTCTCCTCGCAACCCTCGCCTGTGGGGAGGAAGTATGCAGGGATGCGGTGTCCCCACCAGAGCTGACGGCTGATGCACCAATCCTGAATATTTGTGAGCCAGTTGTTGTATGTTGTCTTGTACTTTGCGGGGTGGAACTTAATCTCATCGTTCATCACTGGAGGAAGAGCGATGTCTGCAAAGTGCTGCATGCGCAAGAACCACTGCATACATAGGCGTGGCTCCACAGCTGTGTCGGCGTTACGCTCGCTGTAACCCACCTTATTGTCGTAATCCTCGACCTTCTCCAAAAGACCTGCCTCGGCGAGGTCCTTGACAATCTGCTTGCGCACATCCATGCGGTCCATGCCAACATATAGACCAGCAGCCTCGCTGATTGTAGCGTCGGCATTGAAGATGTCGATGGTCTCGAGGTTGTGCGTCTTGCCGAGCATATAGTCGTTTACGTCGTGTGCAGGTGTAACCTTCAAACAACCTGTACCGAACTCAATCTCAACGTAGCGGTCCTCGATGATGGGTACAACGCGGTTTACAAGAGGCACAATTACGCTCTTGCCCTTGAGCCATGTGTTCTTTGGGTCCTTGGGGTTGATACACATTGCTGTGTCACCCATGATTGTCTCGGGACGTGTTGTTGCCACCACAGCATAACGACGACCCTCAGCATCGCGATGTAGTATCTGGTGCTTCACAGTGGGGTCGAAGGGGTCAGTGGCGCCGAGTGTTACAGCTCCCTGCTCCTCGCCATCTGTGCTACCTGCAGCCTCATCCACATAGTACTTCAAGTAGTAGAGTTTGCTCTTCTCCTCGCGATAGATAACCTCCTCGTTGCTAAGTGCAGTCTGTGCCTTAGGGTCCCAGTTCACCATGCGCAAGCCACGGTAGATGAGTCCCTTGTTGTAGAGGTCGCAGAATACGCGTATTACACTCTTACTGCGAACCTCATCCATGGTGAAGGCTGTACGCTCCCAGTCGCATGACGCGCCAAGCTTACGCAACTGCTTAAGGATGATGCCGCCATGCTCGTTGGTCCACTCCCATGCGTGCTTGAGGAACTCCTCGCGTGTGAGGTCGCTTTTCTTAATGCCCTGCTCTGAGAGTCTCTTTACCACCTTAGCCTCTGTTGCGATAGAAGCGTGGTCAGTACCTGGCACCCAGCAGGCGTTCTTGCCCTGCATACGCGCACGACGTACGAGTACATCCTGTAGTGTGTTGTTGAGCATGTGGCCCATGTGAAGCATACCTGTCACGTTGGGTGGTGGGATAACGATGGTGTAGGGCTCGCGAGCATCGGGCTCCGAGTGGAAAAGATTGTTCTCGATCCAGAAGTCGTACCACTTCTGTTCGATTTGTTCGGGTGAATACTTGTCTGCTAACTGCATAACTTATTGTGTTTTTGTTTGTTGTAATCCGTAATTGTGTTCTCGCGCGCGTATATGCATACACATATATGCGCACACAACCGACAAAGATAGTAAAAAAATCGTAAAACACTCATGTTGTACGACCCAATTTATTGTAAGAGTGGCGAATATGTGATGTTTACACATAAAAATACCAATGGGGCATACTGCGATGTATACCCCATTGGTGGCTCTAAAAGAGTGGCGCGCGAGCACCACTATAACATGTGCTTATTCGATAACTGCAAGTGGCTGATCAGCCTGAACAGTATCACCCTCTGCTACGAGTAGACCAAGAACCTTACCAGCATAGTCTGAAGAGATAGAGTTCTCCATCTTCATAGCCTCAAGGATGATAATCTCCTGACCAACAGTAACGGTGTCACCAGCCTTAACCTTAATCTCGATAACGCGACCTGGAAGTGGTGCATTTACGGTCTTGCCGTCGGCTGCGGTAACCTTGCGCTCTGCGCCAGCCTCGCCATCATCCTCCATAGAGTCTGCAACCTCGATAAGGATAGCGTCAGCAGCTACGGTGTCACCCTCGGCAACCAAAATCTGCTTAACGTAGCCAGCGTAGTCAGTAGTGATAGAGTTCTCCATCTTCATGGCCTCGAGAATCATAACCTCGTCGCCAGCGTTAACCTTGTCACCCACCTTAACCTTGAGCTCGATAACGCGACCAGGAAGTGGTGCGCATACGGTCTTACCAGTTACGGGGCGCTTAGCTGCAGCACCAGCACCAGCCTTAGCGCTCTCAATCTCGATGATAACGCCCTCAGCCTGTACGGTATCACCCTCCTTAACGATAATCTGCTTAACGCGACCAGCGAAGTCCGAAGTGATAGAGTTCTCCATCTTCATAGCCTCGAGGATAGCAACCTCCTGACCTACGGTAACCATGTCGCCCACCTTAACCTTGAGTTCGATAACGCGACCAGGCAATGGAGCGAGGATTGTATCGCCAGTGATAGGCTGAAGCTCTACGGCCTCCTCCTTCTTCAATGATGGGTCTGCAGCAACCTTCTCGGCGTATGCAGCCTCCTTGACACCTGTAAGGTATGCCTTAGCAACCAATGGGAACAACTCGAGCAAGAGCTCCTCCTTCTCGTTCTCCGCCAAGAGCACGCCACCAGCCTTCTCCAATACTGGGTTAGGCTGCTTCTGGTACTTCGATGTATCGTAAGGGCGCTCCTCTCTAAAGCCACAAATCTTCTCGCGGAAGTCTTCATCAATCTTTACAGGAGTACGGCCATAATCGCCCTTCACAAGACCTACGAACTGTGCACTCTTATTTGTATACATAGGACGACCTGCCTTCTCATCCATAGCGCAGTTAACAGCCTGTGCACCCACAATCTGTGAAGTAGGCGTTACGAGAGGTGGAAGACCCGCTGCGAGACGTACGGGAGGAATAAGCTCCATAGCGCGTGGGAGGATGTCCTCAGCGCCGAGCTGCTTGAGCTGTGCCACCATGTTAGAGTACATGCCACCAGGAATCTCAGCATCCTGAACGAGCTTATTAGGCGCGGGGAAGCCGAAGTATGCCTCGATAGCCTGTGATGCAACCAAGAGCTCATCCCAGTTCTCCTCCTGGGCAGCCTTCACGCAACGGTCGAGCAATGCGTCAACCTCTGCGGGAACCTCGTCAGTGAGAGGGTTGAAGGGCTTTGGAAGTGGCTTCTCTGCACCGAATACAGAGAGCTCGAGCTCCTTGCGGATATCCTTCAACTCAACATTAATCTTTGCCACAGCCTCCATGTTTGCACCAAGCTCGATGCCCAACTTCTTACAGAAGAGGTAAACAAGCTCTACTGCGGGAGCACCTGTGCCACCACCAAACCACCAGCAGTTAGTGTCGACGATGTCAACACCTGCTACGATAGCTGCATATACTGAACCGAGGCCGTAACCAGGAGTACAGTGTGTGTGGAAGTCAACGGTTACGCCGAGCTCCTTCTTCAAGAGCTTGATGAGGCCTGCAACGCGTGCGGGAGGAATAAGACCCGACATATCCTTGATGGTAATCATGTCGGCGCCGAGCTCTGCCATCTGGCGAGCCTTGTCCAAGAAGTACTCGTCAGTAAATACTTTCTCGTGCTCCTCGCCGTCAGAGTACTTAGGATCTACGGTGTAGCATACAGCGCAGTCTGCGATACCGCCATACTGCTTGATATACTTGATTGTTGACTTAACATTGTCAACATCGTTCAATGCGTCGAAGATACGCATGATGCCCAAACCACTCTCGATAGCATTGCGAGAGAAACCGTCGATAATCTCGTCAGTGTAGGGGGCATAACCGAAGAGGTTACGGCCACGCGAGAGTGCTGTGAGC
>JAZRAW010000136.1:0-18702 GCA_045634765.1 Alistipes sp. | reverse complement strand
CATGTGCTTATTCAGAAGATAATCTTTTAACACAATAACTAAAACTTTACGACCATGTACGGAAAATTTCAGCAGCATTTGCAGAATGAGTTGGCAGAGATTAAGGCTGCCGGTTTGTACAAGACTGAGCGTATCATCGAGTCTCCACAGCGTGCCGAGATCGATGTTGCTAACCGCCCCGTTTTGAACTTCTGCGCAAACAACTACCTCGGCCTCTCTGACAACCAGCGTCTCGTAGATGCTGCAAAGAAGGCTCTTGATGAGCGTGGCTTCGGTATGTCATCAGTACGTTTCATCTGCGGCTGCCAGGATATTCACAAGCAGTTGGAGAAGGCTATCGCTGACTACTTCGGCACTGAGGACACTATCCTCTACGCTGCTTGCTTCGACGCTAACGGCGGTGTATTCGAGCCATTGTTCACAGCTGAGGATGCTATCATCTCTGATGCCCTCAACCACGCATCTATCATCGACGGTGTACGCCTTTGCAAGGCTCAGCGCTACCGCTATGCTAATGCCGACATGGCAGAGCTCGAGGAGTGCTTGAAGCAGGCTCAGGCTCAGCGCTTCCGCATCATCGTTACTGACGGTGTATTCTCTATGGATGGTAACGCTGCTCCACTCGACAAGATTTGCGAGCTCGCAGAGAAGTATGACGCCCTCGTAATGGTTGACGAGTGCCACTCTGCAGGAGTACTCGGCAAGACAGGTCGCGGTATCACTGAGCTCTACGACCTCCGTGGTAAGGTCGACATCCTCACAGGTACTCTCGGTAAGGCATTTGGTGGTGCTGTAGGTGGCTTCACAACAGGCCGCAAGGAGATCATCGACATGCTCCGTCAGCGTTCACGTCCTTACCTCTTCTCTAACTCACTCCCACCCGCAGTAGTAGGTGCTTCTATCGAGATGTTCAAGATGCTCGAGGAGAGCGATGCACTTCACGATAAGCTCGTTGCAAACGTTGAGCACTTCCGCACTAAGATGGTTGCTGCAGGCTTCGACATCAAGCCTACAGTATCTGCTATCTGCGCTGTTATGCTCTACGATGCTAAGCTCTCACAGGACTTCGCAGCAGAGCTCCAGCAGGAGGGTGTATTCGTAACAGGTTTCTACTACCCCGTAGTACCTAAGGGCCAGGCACGTATCCGTGTTCAGGTTTCTGCAGGTCACACAACAGAGCAGCTTGATCGTTGCGTTGAGGCTTTCATCAAGGTTGGTAAGAAACTTGGCGTCCTCAAGTAATTTTTCGTGATAAGGGGTCATTCTCGGCCCATCACTAAAGTAAACCGCCCAGGGCTGTACGTCAAAGTACTATCCCTGGGCGATTTCTTTTGCGATAGTCCAAGCCTAACCCCTTCTGACGAAAAATTGGGCCTACCGCTGATGAAAGTTGACAACACCACATCTCACGACTTCTGTCAAGAAATTGTTTTGTGGGAGCCAATTGAATGTCACTTATTGGTGGTATTTTTGCTGAATGTTGCATCTATTACTTTCTAATAACAAATTGGGTTGTAAAAAAACCTGTTGGTCACCCATTTGCTAAGTATGGCGTTCGGCGTCATCCTTCAAAGTGTTAGACTACTTGATACTATCTCATCTTTAGTATGCAATGTCTCATTGAGTGTTGTTTGATTCGAAAAATATTTATATCTTTGTTCCATCGCAAGATACATTGAGTTTGCGATGACATATTAACGAAAGTGTTTTTCGCAGTCCTAATCTGAAAATGTGGAAGTTTTCTGAATGAAGGGATAGACGAACAGCACTCATTTCTTGTGTAGCTATGTGGCTATGCACGCTTCTTGTGCATACACCCCATACTATCCAGGTGTGGGGCATTGTAGCGTTTATTTTCATTCAGGTCTTTCCACAACCTTCAGATTAATAAGCGAGAATCAACTCCACACTTTTTGTTTATTATAGCCATCGTCATAGGAGTTGAGACGGTAAAGGAGTAAACACCATGAAAAAACATTTACTATTCGTAGCAACTGTTGCTATGTTATCGTCATGCGCGCCTATGGTTCAGTTTGAGCAGACACATCAGGTAGCTATTCAGGAGACAACATTAGATTATAGCGAAAGTTCGGCGCATCTTCTCAATGGAAGTAACAACTTCTTGGTCCTGCCTATTGTAGCTAACCTTGAGGTTTCAGATAAGAAGATTACTCATGTTGAGAGGGATGCCTTTGCCGAGGTAAAGGTAAACGGCTCAACAATTGCCAGGATTGCTGAGCATAAGCGTACAGCGATAGGTCGTGCTGCCATGGCCTATAATGCCGATGTCATCATAAATCCGTCTGTTGATGTGAAGACCGAGAATGGTCGCTTTGTGATAACCGTAACGGGCTATCCTGCAAACTACAAAAATTTCCGTAATGCCACAGCAAAGGATATTGAGCTTGTCAATGATGCTAACGAGGCTAATATAAGTATGTTCACAACAGTGGATGATACTATTCAAGTAGAGGTTAAGAAGTAGTCATGGGCAGATATATAACATTGTGTGCGCTTTTTATTATGTTCGCCATTAGCACATACGCACAAACCAAGGAGGAGATAATCACTCAGGGCGTAATCACAGAGATTACTACCACAACATACGAAACCGTTACGACCACTGAAAGCCGACGTATGACAAAGGAGGAGTGGGCTGTGTATAGACACCAAAGAAAACTAAATCGCCAAGCTTACAGAGATAGCATGGCTGCAGTTGCGATGGCGCGATATGAGGAAAGTAGTGTTACACAAGATAATAATGCTACAAGAGCAGAAGAAGCTGTCGTTAATGGAGAGAAGATTAATAGTGAATGTAGTAGTCTGTCAGGAACAATCGATGGTCACGACTATGTGGACATGGGGCTGAGTGTTAAGTGGGCAACATGCAATGTGGGTGCTGATAGCCCCGAGGATTATGGTAACTACTATGCTTGGGGTGAGACAATAACGAAGAGTAGCTACACTAAGGATAACAGCAAGACGTACGGCATGAATCTTAACGATATAGGTGGAGATAGTAGCTACGATGCCGCCGCAGTCAATTGGGGTTCAAAGTGGCGCTTGCCAAGCAGAGAGGAGTTCAAAGAGTTAAGGGATAATTGCGACTGGGTATGGACTATTCGTAATGGAGTAAAAGGCTACGAGGTGAAGAGTAAGAGGAATGGCAACACTATCTTCCTCCCCGCTGCAGGCTTTTATGGAAAGACTCCCCGCCGCCAGGGTTCTTACGGTTACTACTGGAGTTCTGTGCCTTTTGACACAGACGGAGCATACCTCCTATATCTCAGTAGTGACGATTGCAGTGTGTATTGGCTCGACCGCTACGATGGTCAAAGTGTGCGCCCTGTGGCAGAATAGAAGTATAACCTATTCAAAATTTACTCCTCGCGCTTTCGGGCACGAGGAGTTTTTCTCATGTCAGCGCCACATCTCACGACTTCTGACGCGAAATTCGGTGGCTGGTGATTAGGGAAAATAAGGAGTATAGGGAATTTAAGGAATTTAGGGAATGTAGCGAGAGTGTTGACAGAATATATTACTTCCTCCCAACTCCTTAATTTCTATGACCTCCCTTTCCTCATAAAATCACCCTCTCTTTTGCTCTATTCAAAAATAAATATTATTTTTGTGGGATAAGATTTGAGTGAGTTATAACAACAAAACCATAATACAATGTCGGTAATTAGACTAACCAAAGAGTTTACCTTCGAGGCAGCGCATATGTTGGAGGGCTACGACGGCCTATGTCGCGAGATTCATGGCCACTCATACCGTCTCTTTGTGACAATCAAGGGCGAGCCTCAGTGCGACCCCGAGTCGCCAAAGATGGGCATGGTGATGGACTTCGGTCTCTTGAAGCGCATAGTCAACGAGCAGATTGTAAGTCGCCTCGACCACGCCTTCATGATGCGTAACACGCCCATGGCTGAGGAGGTATGCCAGAACCTCGGCTATAACTTCTCGCGTGTGGTGCTCACCGACTACCAGCCAACGTGTGAGAATATGCTTGCCGACTTTGCGGAGCGCCTCTTGGGTGCACTGCCCGACGATATAGAACTTTACTCGCTACGCCTACACGAGACAGCCACATCCTATGCCGAGTGGTACGCCTCGGACAACTTCTAAACCTCAAAAACACCCCATACGATGAGTAGACGCCTCTTTCTGATAGACGCCTATGCGTTGATATACAAGTACTACTACGCTTTTATGGGTCGCCCCATGCGTAGCCGTGACGGCATGAATACCTCGGTGGTCTTTGGCTTTACGAAGTTCTTGCGCGACCTCTTAAAGCGCGAGAAGCCCGACCTTATAGGTGTGGCATTCGACCCCCCGGGGGGTAGCTTCCGCCGCGAGATGTTCCCCGAGTACAAGGCAAACCGTCCACCCACACCCGAGGATATCAAACTCTCGGTGCCCTACGTTAAGCGTCTGTTAGAGGCTATGTGCATCCCCATCCTCGAGGTGCAGGGCTTCGAGGCGGATGACGTAATAGGCACACTCGCAAAGCGTGGCGCAGAGGCGGGATACGATGTCTTCATGGTTACGCCCGACAAGGACTATGGTCAGCTTGTCGACGATAAGTGCGTGATATACAATCAGAAGGGTGATGATATCGTTAAGACCGACCGCGCAGCCATAGAGGCGAAGTATGGCTTTAGCGACCCCGTATTGGTGCGCGACGTATTGGCGCTATGGGGTGATGCTTCGGACAACATTCCAGGTGTGCCAGGCATCGGCGAGAAGGGCGCTGCGAAGCTCGTACGAGAGTGGGGTACAGCGGAGAATATCCTTGCTAATGCCGATAAGATTGGTGGCAAAACGGGTAAGAACATTGCTGAGTGGGGTGATAAGCTCCTGCTTGCTAAGGAGTTGACAACCATACGCTTGGATGCGCCCATAGCCTTTGACGAGGCGGCACTCACGATATGTTGTCCCAACTACACGGAGCTAAAGGCGTTGTATGTGGAGTTAAACTTCACCTCGTTCCTCCGTGATTTGGAGAACGTAGCTCCAATAGAGGTTGTGGCGAGTGCTCCCAAGCAAGAGCCGCAGACACAGCTTCAGGAGGTGGCGCGTGCTAAGGCTGAGGTTAAGCGCCGTGCCGCGTTGGAGGGTCAGGGAGACCTTTTTGCAATGTTTGCCGCCCCTGCTACTGCCCCCGCAGAGCCTGCCATCGAGGCAGAGGAGGTTGCTGTGGTTGAGGGCTTTGCTACGCTTGCAACAACCGAACACGACTATCGTATCATCAATACAACCAACGAGTTACAAGAGTTGGTTGCCTATTTGACGACATTTGCGGAGTTCTGCTTCGACACCGAGACTACGGGCGTTGACCCCAACACCTGCCGCATCGTGGGCATGTCGTTTGCTGCCGAGCCATTCAAGGCTTGGTACCTGCCTTTTGGCGATGCAAACCGTGCGGAGTATATAAAAATATTGCACCCATTGTTTGAGAATGAGGCGATTGCGAAGATAGGTCAGAACATAAAGTACGACCTTATGGTGCTTGCAAAGTTGGGCATTGCGGTGCGTGGCAAGAGGCTCGACACCATGCTTATGCACTATCTACTCGATGCCGAGTCGCGCCATAACATGGACTTCTTAGCGGAGCGTTACTTGAACTATTCGCCCATCTCTATCGAGATGCTTATAGGCAAGGGCGCGAAGCAGTTGACCATGGATTTGGTTGGTGTAGAGCGAGTTGCGGAGTATGCTGCCGAGGATGCCGATGTCACGCTACGCCTAAAGCATGTTCTCTACCCCGAGGTGGAGAGGATGGGTATGCTCGACCTGTATCATAACATCGAGGCTCCGATGATAGATGTGCTTGCTGCTATGGAGATGGCGGGCGTAACGGTAGATTGTGAGGCCTTAGCACGCTATGCTGTGGAGTTGCGCGAGATGTTGCAACGCCTTGAGAGTGAGGTGCGTGAGATGGCGGGAGAGCCTGCTCTTAACATCAACTCATCGCGTCAGCTTGGCGAGGTGCTCTTTGCGAAGTTGCGCATCACCGACAAACCCAAGATGACCAAGACCAAGCAGTTCTCAACCGAAGAGGAGTACTTGCAGGGCTTTGCGCACGACTTCCCCATCGTGAGCAAGATATTGGAGTATCGCGGTGTGAAGAAGTTGCTTTCGACCTATGTCGATGCCTTGCCCGAGTTGGTAAATAAAGAGACTGGTAAAATACATACATCATATAATCAGGCGGTTACGGCAACGGGTCGTTTATCTTCGACAAATCCCAATTTGCAGAACATCCCCGTGCGCGATGCCTTGGGTAAACCCATTCGTGCAGCCTTTGTGGCATCCGACGCCGAGCATACGTTGGTGGCTGCCGACTATTCGCAGATTGAGCTTCGTCTGATGGCGCACCTTAGTGGTGACGAGGCGCTTATCGAGGCCTTCAAGCAGGGCGAGGATATCCACGCTGCGACGGCCGCACGCCTCTACAATAAGGGCGTAGATGAGGTGACGAGCGATGAGCGTCGTAGCGCCAAGACTGCAAACTTCGGCATCATCTATGGCATCTCGGCATTTGGTCTTGCACAGCGCCTCGATATCTCAAATCGTGATGCAAAAGAGCTTATAACCAACTACTTCGAGACATATCCAGGTGTTAAGCGATATATGGACGATGCTGTAGCGAAGGCTACGACAGAGGGTTATGTCGAAACGATGTTTGGTCGCAGACGTACGCTCCATGATATAACCTCCTCTAACCGCACGGTGCGTGGTCTTGCCGAGCGCAATGCCATAAATGCCCCCATACAGGGCTCGGCAGCCGACATCATGAAGCTCGCTATGGTGGAGATATATCGCCGCTTCGAGGCGGAGGGCATACGCTCAAAGATGATTATGCAGGTGCATGATGAGGTTGTAATCGACACTCTAAACGTGGAACTTGAGAGCGTGAAGCGCATAGTTAAGGAGGCGATGGAGTGTGTAGCGACGCTGAGTGTGCCACTTATTGCAGAGGTAAATAGCGCCTCAAATTGGCTCGATGCCCACTAATATTGGTAGTTCACCCTACCATTTGGTCAGTTCACCCCGAATTTTGTGGCGCTTTGCGGGTTTTTTGCATTAAGGGAAAATAAATTTAACTATCTTTGTAATAGAGATAGGTTCAGCATCGTTAGATAAGTGAGCTTGCTCAAAGGATACAACAATTTTTAAAATATACAGTCATGAAAAGGTCTCTTATATTAGTGCCGATTGCAGTGATGGCTCTGCTGCTCTCGGGATGTACGGCGATGATGAATATGTCGTCATACGGAACAAGTGATCTATATAGGACAAATAATCGTGCAGATGTGGCAACACAACTTAGGGCTGAGGCCGAGGCAGAGCGTCTCGAGGCTGAGGCTCGCCAGGCACAGTGGGAGGCACGCCTTGCTGAGGCTAACGCTTCGGCTGCTGAAGCAGAGTACTATGCTGCTATTAGTGGTCAGCCCTCATACACAAATATTGTAGCTGATGACTACGATAGTGCTTATGCACGCCGCCTCTATGGATTCCAGTCGCCAACCTACAACATGCCATCGAGCTACTACGACTTGGTTAGCAGCAGCTCAATATACTACGTTACGGCATACGACCCATCATACTATAATGTGATGGTATCGGGTAACCAGGTATGGGTGGAGCCAAAGTATATCACCTCAATGTTTGGTTCGTGGGGCGCTACAAATGTGACATTCGGCATCTATGCTTCGCCATGGAACTATGGCTGGAGCTACCGCGTTGATCCATTCTACTACTCTATGTGGGGTTATCCTCGCTACTCATGGTATGATTGGAATTGGAACATCTGCTACAACCCCTACTACTATGATTGGTACTGGTCGGGATGCTACTATGACCCATATTATCATCATCACCACCACTCACACCATCCACATTACCCAGGTTATCACCCTGCGCCACCCCCACCATCGCACCGTCCGGGTCACCACCCAGGACACGACGATGGTCCAAGCTATCGCCCAGGCGGTGGCCACTCGGGTCCAGGTAATTTGAATGGCAATCGTAATAGACCAACTACACGCTATACATCGCCTACATCTAACCGTACTTATGGCTCATCAGATAGCCGAGGTGGCAATGGCAGAGGTAGCGGCTCTACATCGATTGGCTTTAACAACAGCGCTGGCTCTCGTCCATCAAATGGCAGCAGCAACTCATCTGTTAGATATGATGGCTCAAGCACACGCGCTGATGGTGTTAAGGTGAATCAGTCATCGGGCAACAACAGCAACTTCCGCGTTGGTGGCTCAACAACTACAACGCGTGGCAATAGCTCCGCTACAACCACTTCGGGCAATGTTCAGGGTAGCAGTGTGAACGTCGGCTCATCGACTGGCAAGGGCAACAATAGCAACTTCCGCACTGGTAGCTCAACAACTACAACGCGTGGTAATAGCTCCGTTACAACTACTTCGGGCAATGCTCAGAGTAGCAGTGTGAACATAGGCTCATCGACTGGCAAGGGCAATAATAGCAACTTCCGCACTGGTAGCTCATCGAGCTCCTCAACACGAAGTGGCGCACAGTCAGGTAGTGGACAGGTGACAAGTTCATCGTCATCACGCAGTGGCTCATCGTCAAGTTCTAACTATCGCTCTGGTTCAAGCTCGTCAAGCAGCCGTAGCAGTTCATCATCATCGAGCTATCGTTCGGGCTCAAGCTCATCGAGCAGCCGCAGCAGCTCGTCATCATCGAGCTATCGTTCAGGCTCAAGCTCGTCAAGCAGCCGCAGCAGCTCATCAGGTTCGGCAACACGCTCAAGTAGTTCATCGGGCTCATTCCGTAGTGGTGGCTCATCAAGTGGCAGTAGTCGCAGATAGCACTCTTCAGGGAGTATGTCCCAATAGTGTGGCATACTCCTTGTCTTTATAAACCCAATAACTTAAAAACTATCTGATTATGAAACGACTTTCTATATTTATTGCTGTTGCAATAATGTCATTTATTGCTGCGCCACGCCTCTCGGCTCAGGATTTCGGAGGTACAACGTTCAACGGTGATATCGTTACATGGGGAGACCTTCAAAATCTATCCTTCACGTCGCATAACTACGGCACCGCACGAAGCATGGGTATGGGTAACGCCTTCACAGCGCTGGGTGCAGACCTAACATCCGCATCGCTCAACCCCGCAGGTATAGGTATGTACATAGAGAGCGACTTCAGCTTCTCACCCATGATGCAGTTCTCGAAGTCGAAGACTGCTAATAGCGACCCCTTCTATACAGGTGTTCCCAAGCGTCAGCAGGAGTTCAAAGACCACTCCGAGCGCTTCGGTCTGTCGAGCATAGGTGGCGTCTTCTCCGTATATCGTGGTACAGGTGCATTGACCAACTTCAACGTGGGTGTAGTATATAATCGCATTGCCGACTTCAACTATAACACCATGAGTGCCTCATTTGCTAACCCCGCGGTAAACTCTATGGCAAACTTCCTCTGCACGCTATCCAATGTCGACGACCTGCAGACCAATAATGATGGCTCTATGTCGTTTGGTAACGATCCCTACTTCTGGGGTGCTACATTGGCGTATAAAAATGGTCTGACAAATAAGGATAACCAGGGTTGGTATATCGACCGCATCGCTGAGTATGCCGAGATAGACCAGTTCTCAGCAACAGAGGTGCGAGGCTCGTTGGGTGAGTACGACTTCACCATGGGTATGAACTTCGCAGATATAGTCTATTTTGGTGCTACAATCGGCATCCAGAGCCTCAACTATAAGCGTAGCGTCTTCTATGGCGAGAACTACGTCTACCCCAATGGGGCATACCCTTCGGGTGATGAGATGCCATATCAGTTGGAGTATATGAACTATGAGCAGCGTACACACCTCTCGGGTACGGGTATCAACTTCAAGGTTGGTCTTACACTGCGCCCCGTAAAGTGGTGGAGAGTGGGTATCGCATACCACACACCAACATTTATGAATACATCGCTCAGATATAGTGCCGATATGTGGTCTGAGACCTATAGTGCAGGCAACAACCCCGATAACTACCAGCTAACTAATGGCTACGCCTACTTCAATGTAGGTAGCCCCGTCTGGGAGGATGTTGGCGAGAACTCATGGTGCTATACCTCTCCCTCACGCCTCTTGCTCGGTACAGCCTTTACTCTTGGCGGCAGAGTGATTGTGTCGGCGGACTATGAGCGCAGCTGGTATCAGGGTGTAAAGTTGAAGGATTCGCCCATCTATGGCCTCGACTATACCGACATCACAAAGGAGGTATTCAAGGGCGGTAATACGTTCCGTGTAGGTGCTGAGGCATATTTGTTGCCCTTCTTGGCCGTGCGTGCGGGATATATCTATAGCGGTAACACACTTCGCAAGGAGTATGAGAATATCATCGCGGGCCACACCATCCCCACACGCCAGGAGTATGTAACAGCGGGTCTCGGTATAAAGTTTACACAATCTGTATACCTCGACCTTGCTTACCAGTATGGCACAACGAAGTACACCTCACACCAGACCTTCTATTATACTGATCCTGTGAGTGCAGATTACGACTTCGGAAGCCCCGTCTTTGAGGATAAGGTGTCACGCCATATCGCCGTTGTAACCCTCGGCTTCCGCTTCTAATAAGCTTTGGATAAACGTAATGAGGCCGGCCAAAAGTGATTTTGGTCGGTCTCATTATATTATGCTCTATGGCGTTGTTGAAGTCGTATGCGCAGCCTTAGGTCTCTGCGCATAAACTTGCGTATCGCCTTATAGGTAGGTTCGATAACCTTGGTTGGGCGTATGTCACTATGACGCATCATCAGCACCACAAGGCAGAGTATAGCTACAAAGAGTAGCCAACCATATATCTCTTTCATTGACTCAAGCAACGACTGCACCTGCACCATGCCATACAACTCGCCAAATTGTGCGTGCGACGTAGATAACTCTACACTATCCATTCTATCGCCAAGCAACATCGAGTTGCGAGCCATCGTCACCTTGAGTAGTCGTCCTACGATAGCATTGCCTATGGGGGCAGCAAGAGCGGCACTAAACATGTTTTGAAATGACAGACCGTGCAGGAAGGTGTAGGGGAAGGGTAGTCGTGCATTTGCCGTAAGCATAAGCACTGCGACGATGACATAACCCGCCGAGCGAACTATGACAGGTAGATAGAGCGCCTCTTTGGGCATATCGTAGTCGATGCGTAAGTAGAAGTATGCCAAGTAGAAGGCAAAGCACGAGAAGGCTATTACCAACATACGCTGATATGTCCACTTTCGGCGTGCGAAGGTCTGCCAGGTGAATACTATACCTATCACCACACCTATTATAGATATCCCGTTAAGTGTAAGAGTATTAAGATGGTCGTAACCCAAAACGCCCTCCATCAATGCGTGCTCAAAGATGTGCGAGGGGGCGAGCAGCAAATCCATAACGAGGATTACCGCCACGCATCTTAGCACAATCGGTATTTTGAATATGCCAAACGAGATATATGGATGTCGGAGATATGTTGAGCGCCACCAGTTCATGCAGAAGCTAACTATAGCCAGCACCGTTGCAAACCATATATTCTCCGATTGCCACCAGTCGTAATGCTCGCCATAGAGAGCCACGAAGAGTACTGACATAGCCGTAGCGCCCCATAGTAGCATACCCACCCAATCGATTCCATATAGCGGTAGGCGAGGCATGATGGATATGCCTTTATAGCAGACGGTCACAATGAGGTAGATGACAAGCAGTGCGCCAATGATAAACCAATGCATATAGTGCCACGATGCCCACACAGAGAATGATAGCGCGGCAATGCCCGTAAGTTGTATCGTGCCATTCACCATGAGGTAGATGTAGCAGAACCATATCGACATATCGCGTTTGGGTGTAATCCATAACTGGATGGTAGAGTTACACTCATATATCGCCCACATGCGAAAGAAGCCCGCCACAAGACTTACGCCTACGAGCACAGGAACGCTATCCGTATGCATGCATATAATGTTGGCGGCGATGAGCACCAATATACAACTACCAAGTGCAGTCTTCGGTCTTACCGCCCACTTCAGACGGAACATAATGGCAAAGAACAACGCCATGCCCACCAACGAGGCGTGGCCCGCCATCATGATATCCTCCTGCAGCAGCTGCGTTGAGCCAACCATATCGCTCACCGCAGCGAGATAGACTCCTCCCGTACAGTTGAACACAATGATGAAGAGTATCACCAACCACGGTTTAAGCTTTTCGGGGACAAAGCGTATATGCGGAATCGAAAATGGCTTATTTTGTTCCCAAGACATAAATAATGTTTTTTAGTATAAGACTGTACACTCCACATTCATGCCGGCACTTACACGCTCCATCGCCTTGGCATCGTTATCCTCCGCAAAGTCTATGCGAACGGGAATACGCTGCTCAATCTTTACGAAGTTGCCCGACGAGTTATCCTGCGGCATAAGTGAGTAACTCGCACCTGTAGCTCGCGATATGGAGCGTACAACACCCTTGAATGTGTGATTGGGAACAGCATCCACCTCAATCTCCACCTCTTGTCCTACGCGGATATTAGCCATCTGTGTCTCCTTGAAATTAGCTACAATCCATTTATCTTGCTCATCAACAATATCTACCAACGTTTGACCAGGTTGTATGAGCTGACCCTGCTGAATCTCCTTGCGACCCACATAGCCATCGCATGGAGCAAGTATCACAGTGTATGATAGGTTGAGGCGTGCAAGTTCGAGGGCAGCCTCAGCAAGCTTAATGCCCGCATCGTTCTGTCCAAGTCGTGTGTTCTGTTCACGACTAGTTGAGACTACACTCTCTTTTTGGTGCTTAAGCATATCGTAGCGTGCCTTAGCTGCAAGATATACTGTGTTAACATCGTCATACTGCTGTCGTGTTACGGCATTTTGTTCGTACAATGCGCTGAAGCGGTTGTAATTACGCTCGGCATTCTCGTAAATGATGCGTGCCTCTTCAATGCTTGCATCCGTAACAGAGAGATTGGTGTTTGTTGTAGATATAACATCGTGCATAGCATCCTTGCCAGTTATGGCATTTGCGAGGTTTGCCTCGGCCTGTGCAACCATATAGCGATACTCCGTGTCCTCGATAATTACCAATGTATCACCTTTCGATACTTTGGTGTACTCGTCGAAACGTATCTCTTTGATATAACCCTGCACGCGAGAGTTGACGGGTACTATTAGCTGTTTTACCTGTGCATTTTCGGTAAACTCAACATCGCCGAGGTGCATGAACTTGACGCATACCCAACAGATAGCTCCAAGTAGTAGTATGCAGGCAATGATGTTGTAGATGAGTTTTTTTGTTTTCTTAGTCATAATATAATATGTTTATAGATTTCCCGATGTATACTTAAGTTTGTAGTAGGTGTAAATCACGTTTATGCGAGCGTTTACAAGTTGTAGCTCGGCATCGAGCAGTTGGTTAGATGCGTCGAGCATGTCGGTGACAAGTACTATGTCATTGCGATAGCGGTTCTCTACCACTGCATAGTTCTCACTGGCAAGCTGAACACTCTTCTCTATAGTCGCAACCTCATCGTATGCCTCCATATATTTAATATAGTCTGACTGTATGGCAAGCGATGTCTGCTCCTGCACCTCATCGAGGCGTAGTCGTTGCTGTGCTGTGGCATACTGTGCCTGTCTGATACTCTTATTGGCTTTGTATAGTGACGATAGCTTGAACGATACTCCCACGCCGACATACCAGTAGTTAAAGTTATTGTTCAGCACTGGCACCTCAATAGTGATGGGTCCATCGAAGTGGTTGGCAGCAATAAGCACCACCGAGGGTCGGCGTTCGGCGCGTGCTAAGCGCTCGCCATACTCACTCATCTCAACAGCCAATGCCGATTGCTTGATGGTGTAGGAGTCGTTATCTGCTACCTCCTGCCAATAGCCAATATCTTCTATAGGCAGTACCTCCTCAATGAGCGTGGAGTCGGGCAGGATATACGTGTCGGCGGGGAGTCCCAATAATGTCACGAGGTCGTAGTTGAGAATCTCAATGGAGTTGACAATGCGCTTTCGCGCAAGCTCGAGGTTTTGGAGTTGCAACTCATAGCGTGTGACATCGTTTTGCAGTGCTATACCCGCAGCGTTGCGGGCCTTGGTATCCTCGATTACCATCTTTGCCAACTCAATATTACGGTCGTAGACCGTGAGGGCGTTGTGTAATTTATATAGGTCAAGATAGAAGCCCGCGAGCATGAATCTTATGCGCGAGCGTGCCGCCTCGCGATTTATACCCGCCATCTCCTCGTTTAGCCTTGCCATGGCTACACCATTTGTCACCGCACCACCGCCGTAGATGAGTTGCGTTGCCTCAATGGCGAAGTTGTTGCCAAAGTGTGGCATCTTGATGTTTGTGCCATTAGAGAGGTCTCTATCTGTCAGATAGCCATTGCCGAGATAACTTGCCGATAGCGAGATATCGATATCGGGGAGGTAGCCAGTTTTTGCTACCTCTACAGCCTGCTGCGCCTCGACCACCGCAGCATCCTCTGCTTTTAATGTTTTGCTATTTTCATCCGCCAGAGCAAACATCTGCTCAAGCGTCAGCACATAATAATTTTGGGCATAGCTACCCTCAGCCCATAGCAATGCACACAGCACCACTATGAGCAAACGCACTTTGCTCATACAGTTAAAAAGTATTTAATATGTTATTTGTGAACGAGAATTACATTACACTTAGCCCTCCCAGTTTGTACTGATATTGTGGTGATAAGGGATGTAGATATAAGCTGCTGAAATGTAGTAATGTAAGTTTATATTTGTTCTCATATTGGCGAAGAACTTTGTGCTCTTCAGTGTGCAAAGGTATGAAAAATATCTTGAAAATGCGAATTTTGTACTTCATCAAAAATTTATTGTGACTTAGAGTAGGTGGCCTATATGTCCATAATTCGCGGTCTGGAGACCCGCTAAAAGTGATCTTTGGTCGGCCTCTGGAGGAAAAGTAGGCTATTGATGATATTAGTGGTTTAAGAAAGTTTTTGTGTAATGCGGGTATTATTTTTAATGGTGGGCAATGTTTGTGATGGAGGGTATCCTATGTTAGCACCAATTCTGTAATGTGGGTATTATTTTTAATACCAGCGTGATGTAGAGGGTTTGAGTTGATGGGTGACTTAAGTCTATCTCCGTAGTTCGCGGTTACATTGAATTCGCCGGGGAAATTGTGAAGATTAGCTTGGTGGAGGATATTGAGAGGGTGTTGGAGAGGTTAAGAGGGTAATAAAAACAAAACACCCACGAACTTAATTGCTCGTGGGTGAAATCTGCCTGTAGGTATTATTACCCCCAGTCAACTATGTCTTTAGGAAGGAGAATCTCTTTCGTTTCTTTGCTATTCCCCTCTTCTGTTTTAGTTGTTCTAATTTGATGCCGACTCATATATAAGCCTCTTAATACTCACATGGCATACTATTTATTAATTCTATAATTTTAGCGTATTGCGCCCCATGTTAGGGTTCTAAGTTTTACTCTGAGATTATCATATGTCTTATTATAGTAGTCTAATATTCTAGTTTCATATTTCTTACCATCTTCTTTTGTATACAATATCATGCCCGTAGTAGGGCTAGGGATAGTAAAAGTGTATCCTTTCATACCTTTAACTCTTATACACCCACCTTCAAACATCATAAAGTAAGCTATAGAATTACTGCTTATTGAAAACCGATCAGCCTCATCAAATAATGTTAAGTTAGATGGCGTTAAATTTATATTCTCAATCTCTTTAACAGTATATGCGTTACCATTACTATCAATAGTGACTTCAGATATGGTAACAGTTATGGCATTAACGTTATCTATATTCCAGCATACTCTATAAGCATTGTTTATGTCGGATCTTGTATCTTCAAGTTTGAATCCATTATCAGTTATAATTGATCTAAATGGAAAGTCAAAAACGTATGTTTGTGCACTACAAACAATAGACACAAGTAATAAGCATAAAGTGATTGAAATCTTTCTCATTATTCTTTAATTTAATAATATTATGAGTTTATTCGATGAATTTTTCGGACTGTTCATTTAATAGCATTCTGCTACTCTTCGACACAAGTGTGCATAAATTATATATTTTACAACTTATCTAACATATGAATAATTGTTATAACAATTTTATTCAACCTCTTCTGTATTATCTATTATTTCATACGTTACGACATGCTTACCTGTGCCAGTATCAAAAATGCTGACTAAGTATGTTCCTTTCTGGCTTGAAAATTGATTACGGGCTACAGATATTGCACCTCTACCATCCAACTGATAAAACCATCTATTAAATGATAACTTTCTACCTGTCAACGATGAAACCTCTTCATAGTGATATTCCTTAATATCTCCAACAATTCTTGTGAAATTATAGCACGAATTATCATCAAGCCTGATATGTATTAATTCATCCTGAATAGTGATAAAGCTATTTTTACAGCTTATAGCAACATCGCCACTGCCGGGTAAACATCCTAATATAGTATATGTTTTGTTTGAGTTAAAAAATGTTCTTGTTACATCTACATCCTTATCAGTTTGCGCCATTGCATGAGATGAAAGTATTAACCCAATAAATAGAATAATAATTTTTCTTACTACCATAATTAATTGTATTTATATATTTCTATCTTCTAAATATCCAAAAACATGTTGTAGTAGTTGGATTCCTCTTAGGGATTTCTTATATAACCGACAATTATTATCAGACAGCAATAATTTTTATTTTACTACGGGGCGAACACTATAACCAAATTCACGATAGCCAAACAAATCAATATAAATATCAATGTCGGCAAATACTAGTATGCTTGTGCAACCTGCTCCGATAGGCGTAGAACTTCGATAAATACCGAAGGCGCCTTGGTTTATAAGACTATCACCTTCGAATAGTCCAGTGGCTGGCAGGAAAATGCTATTGCCATTCTTCTTGCTTTTAACCATGTAGCCGTTTATCCCACCCTTGTTAGTCCATGTCCATGTGCAGTTATCTATTAGTTCTTGAATCTCTATATCTGTGGGTATACGCCAACTTGACCCCCACTTCGCAGTCGCTACATCATATCTACTATCACCAACGATATCACTTAAATCATAAGTATTGTTGTTGTCTTTTGTATAGATATTCTTGGTAATTATCTCGCCCCAGGCGAAGTAATTGCCATATTGTTCAGGACTACTCGCTCCAACATTGCAAGTTGCCCACTTGACACTCAAACCCAAGTCGACCCACGCGTGGCCATTGATAGTGCCGGTTGTAGCACTTTGTGCGTAAGTGTCATTGATGCCACATATTAATATGCCACATACAGCAACAATCAAAAAACATAACTTCTTCATAACTGTGTAATAAATAGTTTTCTACCGTAGCATCTCCTCTTGCGGTGGATTAGTATATAAAAAGAAAGTGTGGAGATGATTTCAGTTTATTATAATGGAGGTTGTGGTAAAACCTAAGCAAAAATAAACGATACAATGCCCCACACTTGGATAGTATGGGGTACACGCACAAAAGTGCATAGCCTCACATAGCTATACAAGGAATGAGTGCTGTTCGTCATCCTTTTGCTTTTGAAAACTACCACATTTCCATTATAGGACACCGAAAACACTTTCAATATGTCTGCTATTTATACAATAGCACTACAAAATTAAAAAGAATTTCCCAAACGAACAACACTCTTGCGGGACATTGTTTATGTAGAATAAGGAGAATCCATCTTGTTATCAACGAGAAGTAGTGGTATTGTGGGTAATTTATTACTCACGAATAAAGTTAGCGTGGAACAGATGTGAGTTTGGATAAGTGTGCGATGCTACATGCACTTTACATAGAAATGATGTGGGTATTATTTTTAATACCTGTGTGATGTGGAGGGTTTGAGTTGGTAGGCAGCAGGTGCTATCACTTCGCAGTGATACGGGTATCTTTTTGAGTACCTACGGACACTGAACGTAGTCGTCACCACACAGTCTCGCGGGTATCTTTTTGAGTACCCACGGACACCGAAAGTAATCGTCATCACACAGTCTTGTGGGTATCTTTTTGAGTACCCACGGACACTGAACGTAGTTGTCACCACACAGTCTTGCGGGTATCTTTTTGAGTACCCATAGACACCGAAAGTAGTCTCACCGCACAGTCTTACAGGTATCTTTTTGAGTACCCATAGGCACTGAAAGTAGTCGTCATCACATAATCTCGTGGGTATCTTTTTGAGTACCCCCGAACACCGAAAGTAGTCGTCGTCACACAATCTTGTGGGTATCTTTTTGAGTACCCGGGAACACTGAAAGTAGTTGTCCCTACACATTCTTATGGGTATCTTTTTGAGTACCTGTGGACACCGAAAGTAGTTGTCACTACACATTCTTATGGGTATCTTTTTGAGTACCCGCGACACTGAATGTAGTCGTAATCACACAATTTTGCAGGTATCTTTTTGAGTACCTGCGGACACAATACCCTGCGTCATTCTGTTATACGAAATAGTGCAAGAATAAAATTTTGGAAAAAATCATAGCGAGTGATAGGTTTGACGTTTTCGTGTGCTCTATATATACAGAACGCTCAACAAGACGAGCACACACACAAACACGAATAATTAATAACAAAAAAATACTACTATGAAAAAGTTTTTCTCTATCTTGGCTTTGGCAGTTACATTTTTTACTGTTAACT
>JAZRAW010000135.1:0-2643 GCA_045634765.1 Alistipes sp. | reverse complement strand
GTTTCACTCATAGTATATCCGTGTGGTGGAGTAGTGTAGTGAAATCTATAGATTATAGCATCCTCGACAGTATGTCGATTGCGCGTCTTATTTTTGTGGCATATGTGCTATTTATGCAGGTCGTATCCTCTGTATTCTACTTCTCGCAACACGACGTACACTCACAGGTAATGCGTGGCGCATGGCGCTCGCTACATCTTATATCTGCTGTAGTCGTGTTGGCGTTAGTATTGCTGCCATCTGCGTCTGAGTCGTTGCTGGTAGTGGCTCTATTGCTATCTTCTGCAATGCTCCCAATGTTCTTTGTGTGTAGAGGTGTCATCATCTCGTCTATATGTTATGTGGTCTTATTCGCCCTCGCAATAGCCGCCTCAATATAGACTATTTTTATGATGAATACTTGCATAAAGATGCACGATATTTTCCGATATTGTTAGAAATTATTGGAGTTAAGTTCCAAAAAAATGTCAAAATAATTTTGATGTTTCAATTTTTATGCTTAATTTTGCAATGCAAACAGAGTTAAATGAGCACACATCTCGAATAATTCTCATGGACACACCAATTAAGCTCATTTAACTTATTTCTCATTAACCTAACTAAATCGAAGAGGGGCCATCTGTGAAGACGCCCCTCTTTTCTGTTGGTAATACCAGGCGCATTGTGGCGTAATTTTGTATATGGCAATTTTATTGCTAACTTTGTATGTTGCAGCTATGGCAGCGAAAAAATTTTATAAGTTATGATGCAAGAGAGATTACTATTTATCGCCTCGCAGTTCGACATCGATGGTGAGATACAATCTATAAAACCACTTGGCGAGGGTTTTATCAACGACACCTTTGTGGTGAATACATTGGGTGATGCGCCCGACTATATACTGCAGCG
This sequence comes from Alistipes sp., assembly GCA_045634765.1. GTDB lineage: Bacteria > Bacteroidota > Bacteroidia > Bacteroidales > Rikenellaceae > Alistipes. Next base: position 1,755 of record JAZRAW010000135.1, on the reverse strand, counting down.
TAAAAACCACGTTGTATTTCCCGATGTGCCTGGCATGATGGAGAATATTAGAGCCGTGACCGAGCATATAAAGGCAAAGGTGGCAGACCCCATGCGTGAGACGCTTACGCTAATCCCGGCAAAGGATGGCAGACTCTATGTTGAGGATGGTGAGAACTTTTGGGCGGTATGTCTCTATATCCCCAATACGGTGACATATGACCGTGCAGACTCGGTGGAGTTAGCATACCAGGGCGGTGTAGGTATTGGTCGCTTCCAAGCCTTATTGGCGGACTTCGATAAGCCCCTTAACGAGACTATCAAGGGTTTTCATAATATACGTTGGCGCTTCGAGCAGTGGGATTCGACCATTGCGGCAGACCCTGTGGGTCGTGTTAAGGAGGTTGCAGAGGAGATATCGTGGGTTGAGGCGCGCCGCGAGGAGATGCTTGCCTTTTGGGCAAAGGTGGAGTCTGGTGAGATACCCACGCGTGTCACACACAACGACACAAAGATTAGTAACATACTCTTCGATAAGGCATCGGGCAAGGTGCTCTGTGCCATAGACTTGGATACGGTGATGAGCTCTACATCGCTTAACGACTTTGGTGATGCCATACGCTCCTATACCAACACAGGTGCCGAGGATGATATGGTGCTTGAGAATGTGGAGATGAGCATCGAGATGTTTCGAGCATATAGTGAGGGTTACCTCTCGGAGCAGCGTGCGACCATGAGCGACATAGAGAAGGAGTGGCTTGCGTTTTCGGGTCGTTACATAACCTTCGAGCAGGTATTACGCTTCTTGATGGACTATATAGACGGTGACAAATACTACAAAACGGCATACGCAGAGCACAACCTTGTGCGTACACGCGCTCAGTACAAGCTGCTTCAAAGCATGGAGCGTCAGTACAAAGCGATGTGCGACATAGTGAAGGAGCTTGCGTAGATTGTAAGTGGAGTGAAAAAGAGGTGGGGCTGTACAAACAGCCCCACCTTACGCTTTATGATATTTCGTGGCGTTGTGTTGCTACTCCTTGCGGTAGCTATACTTGCCATCGGTGATATCCTCAATCTCAAAACATTCGTAGACAATGGTATAGCCACCGTAGGCAAAGTTGCTCTTGCCGTAGGTCTCCTCCTCGTAGAGGAAGGCGAGGCGGTTATCCTTCTGCCATGCCATAGTCGAATATGCCGAGTTGAGCGAGGTAACCTGCTTAACACCATCCCAGTCGGCTGCAACCTCGTAGGTTGAGAGATAGTCCTCCTGTGACTCGAGCTCCTTATAATATATACCCACATTCTTGCGGTCGGGACCAAGTGGCAGAGATTGCAACAAGATGTGCATAGGCTCGCCATCCGCAACGCGTGTTACGGGCAACACCATAACCTCACCATTTGTGGAGTTCTCCTTGGCAGCTACGCCATTGTTCTCCGCGCCAGAGAATATTGCATCGTCCCAAACACCTTTACCTGTGGCTACATCGGTGAAGGTGAACATGTTGTAGTAGCGGCCATTGTTGTAGCGCGAGCTGAGGAGCAAGCGTCCATCGGGCATCTCCTCGACCTTGGGCTCGTCGGCAGTGTTATAGACCGCGGGGGTGTTGATGTCGCCGAGTATCTTCCAGCTACCACCAAAGTCATCGGAGTAGAGCACATAGTTCATATGCTTCGCGCTCTTGTCGCGTACGAGGACGGCGCAGTAGAGGCGATAGTATGAGCCAATCTTTGTTGTGCGGCTCTGCATGATGCGGCCTGAAGCCACGAACATAG
>JAZRAW010000134.1:0-3504 GCA_045634765.1 Alistipes sp. | reverse complement strand
CGTACGGAGAATGTTCATATGTTTAAGCCTGGTACCGCATCGTTTGGTATTGATATCAAGCGTGAGGGTAGTGCTAAGGCTCTTATGAGCAAGAATTACAAGTTTGTTCCTACGGTTGATTCGCTTGATAATGGTTGTCGTGTAGCTATGAAGTTGCAGATTGACCCAGAGGCATATATTGAGTATGTGTACACAATATATAACACTGGTGATGCAAGCCGCGATCACCTTATCGACTTCACTCTTAACCAGCATGGCATAGATAACTATCTCGACAAGGATAACGAGATTATCTTGCGTTGGGGTAACAAGAGCATGAAGAACGAGCGTGACTTCAATACTGAGAACAATGCTACAACTATCGCCTTCTATGAGCATGAAGACGAGAGTATGGATGAGATAGACAACGACAGCGGTCGTGAGCACCATCGTGGCCTCGATTGGATTGCCCTCAAGCAGCAGTTCTTCTCATCTGTGCTTATCGCCAAGGAGCCTATCCATGCGGGTCTCGGTGCTACGAGCGCTAAGGGTGATAGCGATGGTTACATCAAGAAGTATGACACTCGCATCATTATTCCTCATACTCCCGATAAGGAGAGCTATAACTTCGCCCTCTACTATGGTCCTAACGACTTCACAATCATGAAGGGTGTGGAGTTTGCGGGTAAGGAGACAAACATCGAGGAGATTATTCCTATGGGTGGTTGGATTATCGGCTGGCTCAACCGCTTCCTAACTATCCCTGTGTTCCAGTGGTTGAAGAGCTATGGTTTGAGCTTTGGTATCATCATCCTCATCCTCACCATCATGGTTAAGCTCCTCATCTTGCCTTTGACATATAAGAGTTATATGTCTACAGCCAAGATGCGTGCTGTGCGCCCCGAGCTCGAGGAGATAAACAAGAAGTACCCCAACCCCGATGACGCTATGAAGAAGCAGCAGGCGACAATGGAACTCTACCGCAAGGCTGGCATTAGCCCTATGGGTGGTTGCTTGCCCTTGCTTATCCAGATGCCTATCCTTTGGGCTATGTTCCGTTTCTTCCCTGCAAGTATCGAGTTGCGTGGTCAGAGCTTCCTTTGGGCTAACGACCTTTCATCATATGATAGCGTCTTGGAGTTTGGCTTCAATATCCCCTTCTATGGTGACCATGTGAGCCTCTTTGCGCTTCTTATGACCTTGTCGCTCTTTGCCTACTCATTCATAACATATAAGCAGCAGGCTGCGACAACAGAGGGTCAGCCAGGTGCTGGTATGATGAAGTTTATGATGGTATACTTTATGCCTCTCATGATGCTCTTCTTCATGAATAGCTTCTCATCAGGTCTCTGCTACTACTACTTCGTATCGCAGATTCTAACCATGCTTATCATGTTCATTATTCGTCGCTCAGTGAACGATGAGAAGGTGCGTGCACGTCTATTGGCGAATGCAGCAAAGCCTCGTAAGAAGTCTAAGTTCCAGGAGCGTTACGAGGAGGCGTTGCGTCAGCAGCAGGAGCAGCTTAATCGTGAGCAGCGCCGCATGAAGAGATAATTTCGTACGATAAGGCAGCATCTGCTGCCGCTAACAAAAGTGCCGTCAATGGGACGTACGCCAAGTACTACCCATCGACGGCATTTTTGTCGAGCGTTGCATCTACTACCTTCTCCTACGAAATTTTATCTCTCATGCTAAGCCGTAATTAGCCGACCACTCTGATACAAAACTCTATCGGGCTGGATGATGGAGGCGTAGTGAAATTAAGGAGTTTAGGGAATTTAAGGAATTTAGGGAGTGGGTATGTTAGTCGCTAATACCTTAAACTCTCTAAACTCTCTAAATTCCCTAAACTCCTTGCACTCCTTAAAATCATTGCCCTCCTTAAACTATAGCTATCCTACTCCTCAATCTCTGCGGCGCAGTAGACTGCTACATTGGAGATATTTGCCGTTGCTCGGCACTCGTTAACTGTAACGCGAATGCGCTCTGCTGCGCACTCCTCAAAGCGAAGTAACCTCTTATAGCCTATTGTCGTGCCCTCTGCAACGGTGCGCCATGTGCCATCCACATATGCCTCAACCGTGAATCGCTCTACGCGCTGACCACGGCGTATATCTTCTTGTAGAAGCACCGTATTTACTCTCTCGCCCGCCTTAATCTCATACTCCTGGCTTGTGCCCGCCTCAGCGTGCCATCTGCGCACCCTGCCATCAATCTTACTCTCGGTGAAGTTCTCGGCGATGTAGTTGCCAAATGCTTCGATACGCTCGGCATCAATCTCGTGAATAAGACCGCGTCTGTCGGGAGGTATATTGAGCAGCAACACCGAGTTGCGGCCAACAGAATTGTAGTATATCTCAATAAGGTTACCCAGTGGACGCACCTTATCATCCTCATAGGTGTGGTAGAACCAGCCTGGACGGATTGATACATCTACCTCTGAGGGGTACCAATATGCGCCGTTTGCCCTTGCGATAAGCTCGCGGCTACCCAAGTCGGGAGTCATCTCGCCGAGTCCGAGTGCCTCATTTGCCTCGGGGCCACCCTTGATTGATAGGGGTGTGTAGGGTGTTGCGCTCCATTCGGTCTCTCTGCCGCGGCCACCCTCATTGCCTACCCAGCGAATATCATCGCCCATAATCGCTGTTACTACATGAGGCTGTAGGGTGTTGACGGTAGCAAGGATGCTCTCCCAGTCGTAGACCTGACGTCTGCCGTTGGGACCCTCGCCACAAGCACCGTCAAACCACACCTCGTCAACCTTGCCATAGTTTGTAAGTAGCTCTGTGAGCTGTGCGATGAAGTATGCGTTGTAGGCGGGAGAGTCGCCATAGCACTCGGCATTTAGATCCCATGGTGAGAGGTAGAAACCGAACTTCATGCCATGTTTGCGGCAGGCATCGCTAAGCTCTCGTACAACATCGCCCTTACCCTCGCGCCATGGTGAGTTAGCCACGGAGTGCTCTGTGGTTGCTGTGGGCCACAAGCAGAAACCGTCGTGGTGCTTGGCGGTGAGTATCACCATTTTGAAGCCACCCTTTTTGAGTGTGAGCACCCACTGCTCGCAATCCAACTCTGTGGGGTTGAACATTGCGGGGTCTTCCTTGCCACTTCCCCATTCGCTGTCGGTAAAGGTGTTGATGCCGAAATGGATAAAGGCTGTAAGCTCAAGCTCCTGCCATGCCAATTGCTCCTCTGATGGCACTACGTGTGCTATCATATCAATCTTCTGGTCGGCTGTAGCACCCTCAGGGAATGTGACATGCTGTGTGTAGAACGTCTCCCTTGTCTGAGCGCAACTGAGTAGCGATAGTGCTAATATAGCTGTTAGTAGTCGTCTCATGTTATTCCTATTTAAATAATGAGAGTGAATAAAAAGTGTATTTTGTCGTTACGCTTGCCCTCAAAATGCTCATTTACGCTTTAGTAAACTCCGCTTTTTCGGGCTTCGCAAGCCTAAAACTACATCTTTTTATTCACTCTCTTAGGTTATGGGGACTGGCTAAGTTACTTTTTAGTCAG
>JAZRAW010000133.1:0-4814 GCA_045634765.1 Alistipes sp. | reverse complement strand
CAATGCACATAGTGTCATCATCACAAAAAATCGTTTCATGCTATAATGTATTTAAGATTTAACCTAATACGAAGGTATGAATTTTTCGTGGGATTGCAAAATAAAACGATGAAGATGGCGCAATAAATTTGTTGTCAGAAGGGCGCCGAGTGCAACACTCGGCAAAAATGCCGTCGATGGGTAGTACTTTGACGTACGTCCCATTGACGGCATTTTTTGTTAGGGGCCGCAATCGACCCCTTATCACAAGAAATAATTTGTTATTAGAAGGGGTTAGGCTTGGTCTATCGCAAAAGAAGATCCCACGGGATAGTACATAATAGTACAGCCCGTGGGGTCTTACTTTTGGGATGGGGCGAGAATGACCCCTTATCACAACAAATTACAAGTTCAAGAACAACTCATGATACTTATTATACTTCTCGGCAATGCCGTCCATCTCGCGGAGACGGAAGCAGAGGTTGTTAAGGAACTCAATAGTACCACGATCGTTAGGGTTAATCTCGTATGCACGCTCAAGCCATGGAATAGCCTCAGCATAGATAGTATTAATCTTTGCATACTCCTCGTTGTACTGATCGTATGAGATGCTTGTGTTAGCGTTCAAAGCCTCAACCTGTGCGTTAGCCTTCTCGATAACGAGGTAGCCAGCGTAGAAGTTAGCCTCAAAGTCGTTGGGGCGAAGCTCAACACACTTCTCGAATGACTTGAAGCTCTGGTCAAAGTCCTTCAAGGCGTAGAACACGCGACCACGGCCAAACCACAAATCATAGTTTGTAGGATCGTCTTTGAGAGAGTTCTCAATCATAGAAATAAGCTCTGCGGGGTCACCCACGCCCTCCTCAGAGGTGTAGAGGTTCATAAGGCCATCGAGGATAAGGTTGTTCTTTGGGAACTTCTGGATACCTGTCAAGAGAGCCTCCTTAGCCTTTGTCAAGTATAGAGAGCGGTCGATGTTCTTCTGACCGTAGTAGCAGTGGAAGAGGAAGTAGTAGATGTTACCCTCAGCATCCTCATAGCCAGCAGCAAGAGCAGCATTGAACATATCCTCAGCAACCTTGAACGCAGCATTTGCCTCCTCACCCTCGAGTGTTGCAGCGTGCATTGTCATAAGCATACCTGCATTGTAGAGGTAGTTGTTGTTAGGCTCAGTTGTAGGCACAATGGTAAGAGCCTGGTAAGCGTAGTAGAATGCCTCAGAAGCCTCAAGAACACGACCTGCACTGTTGAGTGCGTCACCCTGCTGTGCAAGAGCATTTGAGAGGTTCAAAGCGATAGGCGCAATCTTAGATGCCTGCTTAGGATCCATCTCATAAGCCTTAGCCAACGACTCGATAGCTGTAGGAACGAGGTCCTCCTTGATAGCGAGCTTCTGGTTCCAACCAACAATCATATAGTTGGGTGATACGTATACATCAACATACTCATAGTCACAAACGAGAACGGGAGCACCCATAAACTCGCTCTCATACACGTTGTTAGGCTGACCTACGCTCATCTGGAGAGTCTGAACAGGGATGTCGCAGAGCAACTCCTTGGTAGGGAGGGCATAAGCCTCGGCATACGCCTTACCACGAGCCAACCATGTAGATGCCTTAGCACCCTTCTTTGCATCCTGTACGTCAGCATCTGCCTTCTCGAGCTTAGCAAGCTCCTTGGTGGTATTCACCTTCTGTGCATGTGCAGCGGGCAATGCCAATGCGAACATTGCAGCCACCAAAAACAATACTTTCTTCATAATCAATTGTTTATTAAGTTATTATTCGTTTACACTTTCTGTTGCATTATCCACAGCTACCTCTGCTGTAGCCTCAACGGTTGTCTCTACGCCCTCGGCGCTCTCCTCCTCTTCGGTCTTGGGAACTGCCGTAACTGACGCGATAGAGTCACCCTCGCGCAAGTCGATGACCTTAACGCCCTGTGTAGCACGTCCCGCAACGCGAATCTGGTCTGCCGATGTGCGGATGGTGAGTCCCGAGCGATTGATAATCATAAGGTCGTTATCGTCGGTTACGGCCTGGATAGAGATAAGCTTACCTGTCTTCTCCGTAACGTTGATAGTCTTGACACCCTTACCACCGCGGTTTGTGATGCGGTACTCATCGAGGTCGGTACGCTTACCGTAGCCATTCTCCGAGAGTACGAGTACATCCTCCTCAGAGTCGGGCTCGATGGCAATCATGCCGATAACCTCGTTGTCCTCCTCGATAGAGATAGCGCGCACACCCGAGCTGACACGACCCATAGGACGCACCGTAGACTCGTTGAAGCGGATGGCACGGCCCTCGCGTGCAGCAATCATAATCTCGGCGTTACCACTTGTGAGCTTAACCTCCAACAACTGGTCTCCCTCTCTAATAACGATTGCCTTAACGCCGTTAGTACGTGGGCGTGAATAATCCTCGAGTGTTGTCTTCTTGACGATACCGCGCTTGGTACACATAACGAGGTAGTTATTCTCCACGAACTCCTTGTCGTTGAGGTTCTTAGTGTTGATATATGCACGCACCTTATCGCCAGGCTCAATCTGGATGACATTCTGGATGGCGCGACCCTTAGATGAGCGTGTGCCCTCAGGAATCTGGTATACCTTGAGCCAGTAGCAGCGACCCATCTCGGTGAAGAACATCATCGTGTTGTGCATAGATGCAACGTAGATGTGCTCGATGAAGTCCTCATCGCGTGTTGCACTACCCTTTGCACCCTTGCCACCACGATTCTGTGTGCGGTACTCTGCCAATGGAGTACGCTTGATGTAACCCATGTGCGAGATGGTGATTACCATGTCGTCATCGGCGTAGAAGTCCTCAGGATTAAACTCCTCTGAAGAGTAGATAATCTCCGAGCGGCGCTCGTCACCATACTTCTCCTTCATCTCCAAGAGCTCATCCTTGATAATCTGCATCTGCATATCTACATTTGCAAGCACAGCCTTGAGGTAGTCGATGGTCTTCATCAACTCGTCACGCTCCGCCTCGAGCTGCTCACGCTGCAAACCTGTGAGCTGACGCAAACGCATCTCCATGATGGCAGCAGTCTGAAGCTCCGAGAGACCGAAACGCTCCTGAAGACGTGTACGCGCCTCCTCTGTGGTCTTTGATGAGCGTATGATATGTACAACCTCGTCGATGTTATCCTGTGCAATGAGCAAGCCCTCTACAATGTGAAGACGCTCCTCCGCCTTCTGCAAGTCGAAGCGCGAACGGCGCACGATGACATCGTGGCGGTGGTCTACGAAGTGGCGGATAAGCTCCTTGAGGTTGAGCAACTGTGGGCGACCATTGACCAAGGCGATGTTGTTAACCGCAAATGATGACTGCAAGGGGGTATTCTTGTAGAGCGTATTGAGAACGACACTCGCCACAGCATCCTGCTTCAAGATGATGACGATACGCATACCCTGGCGGTCAGACTCATCGTTGATATATGAGATACCCTCAATCTTCTTCTCGTTGATAAGGTCGGCGATACGCTTAATCATATCTGCCTTGTTAACCATGTATGGTATCTCGGTGATTACGATGCACTCGCGACCCGAAGCGGTGTGCTCAATCTCGGTCTTTGCACGCATAACCACGCGACCACGACCCGTAAGCAACGCCTCCTTAACACCCTCATAGCCGTAGATAATACCGCCTGTGGGGAAGTCGGGGCCCTTAACATAGTCCAACAACTCCTCGCACTCACACTCTGGGTTGTCGATATATGCGCAGCAGGCATCTACCACCTCACCCAAGTTGTGGGGCGCCATGTTGGTAGCCATACCTACGGCGATACCGCTGGCACCGTTTACGAGCAACAAAGGTATCTTTGTGGGCAATACTGTAGGCTCCTTCAATGTGTCGTCGAAGTTCAAGCCCCAGTCGATAGTCTCCTTCTCGATATCGGCCATAACCTCGTCGGTAATCTTCTGCATGCGTGCCTCGGTGTAACGCATCGCCGCGGGCGAGTCACCATCCATAGAGCCGAAGTTACCCTGACCCTCAACCAAGGGGTAGCGCATAGACCAATCCTGCGCCATACGCACCATAGCCTCATATACTGAGCTATCGCCATGTGGGTGGAACTTACCGAGCACATCACCGACGATACGGGCACTCTTACGCGTGGGTTTATCGGATGACAGGTTAAGCTCTGCAGCCATATCGTAGAGGATACGACGGTGCACGGGCTTCAAACCGTCACGCACATCGGGCAGTGCACGCGACACGATTACCGACATCGAGTAGTCGATATATGCCGCCTTCATCTGCTCCTCGAGGTTGACCTGAACAATGCGTCCACCAGTGGTCTCGCTCGTGTTGTTGTTTAACTCTTGAGTCATGTTCTCCATTATCAAATATTTAATTTTTTTGCTCTCTTGTTTGGCTTACCTATATATACATATATAGACCCGCAAATTTACGTTTTATTTTCGATTTGCGCAAACGTTACAACAAAAAAGTGAGGAGGCAAGGAGGCGTTTTATCGAAATTATGTCCTTAAAGGGTATTTTTAGACGATTTAAGCGCATCAATATTTTAAGCAAAGGGGAGGGCGGGGGCAACCACTCAGCATGAATATAAAAAAAAGACTGACTAAAAAGTAACTTAGCCAGTCCCCATAACCTAAGAGAGTGAATAAAAAGATGTAGTTTTAGGCTTGCGAAGCCCGAAAAAGCGGAGTTTACTAAAGCGTAAATGAGCATTTTGAGGGCAAGCTCATTTGTTGTCAGAAGGCGTTAGATACAACGCTCGGCAAATTTCGAGGCGATGGGCTGTACTTTAGCGTACTGCCCATTGCTGAGATAATTTGTTGGCGGAAGTAGATGACGC
>JAZRAW010000132.1:0-7553 GCA_045634765.1 Alistipes sp. | reverse complement strand
CACCAAAGTCATCGGAGTAGAGCACATAGTTCATATGCTTCGCGCTCTTGTCGCGTACGAGGACGGCGCAGTAGAGGCGATAGTATGAGCCAATCTTTGTTGTGCGGCTCTGCATGATGCGGCCTGAAGCCACGAACATAGAGCGCACGGGACCATACGACGAGGCGTCGAACTGCGCATAGATAGACTCTGCGATATCCTCGGGGGTGCTCCATGTCTTACCACCATCCTCGCTATAGAAGCGGGCGATGCATTGGTGGTTTTTGCGTGTGCCATTCTGGAACGATACGTTACCCGCGCATGAGAGCAAAAGCACGCGGTCGGACTCTCTGTCTGCCACGATGCAGGGGTCGCCATAGCCTACGCTCATAAAGTCGGTAGCCTCCTTGCCCTTACCCTCGATAAGGGGCATAACATCGGTCCAAGTGTTGCCGTTGTCGTACGAGAGGCGGTAGTGTAGATCGATGCGACCATAGTTCGTAACGCCGATGTCGGTGCCGCTATGGCGATAGTCGGCAATAGCCACTAACGTGCCATCCTGTGTAACGGCGATTGCGGGGATACGGTAGGGGATGTCACCCTCGGTGGGGGTGGGCATCTGGAAGACCTCGAAGCGCTCTGCCTTAGGCTTTACGGGCTCGGGCTTGGGCGCATTGGGTTCGTCGGGTGTGCACGCCGTAGCTGCAGTGAGCGTGAGCATGACAAATGCCGACATTATTGATGTGATATATCTCCTCATAAGACTCAATTACTTACGATAGGTGTAGTATGCGCCAGCCTGGCAAGTGGGCATTAGCACGATGTCGTTCACGTTCATATGTGCGGGGAGGTTGAGCATCCAATGGATAGCCTCGGCGATGTCCTCGCCCTGCAACGCCTCAACACCCTTATATACACCCGCTGCACGCTCCTTGTCGCCATGGAAACGTACCTCCGAGAACTCTGTCTCTACCATGCCGGGACGCACCTCGCCAACCTTGATGCCTGCGCTCAAAAGATCGGCACGCATAGCCTGTGATATGGCGTGTACGGCGTGCTTCGAAGCGCAATATACCGCACCATTCTCATAAGGCTCGGTGCCTGCGATAGAGCCGATATTGATGATATGGCCACCCTTGCCAGCCTCAACCATAGCATGGCTGATAATCTTTGTAACATAGAGTAGGCCCTTGACATTTGTGTCAATCATAGCATCCCAGTCGCGTGAGTCGCCACGGTCGATATGCTCCAAACCCGCTGCGAGACCTGCATTGTTGATGAGGATATCTACGCGGCCGAGGGGTGTGAGGTGCTCGATGCACTCTGCCTCTGAGCGTACGTCAAAATTTAACAACACACATTCTGCCCCCTTAGCCTCAATCTCTGCCTTGAGAGCCTCGAGGCGATCCATGCGGCGACCAGTGATGATAATCTCTGTTTCGGGAGTTGCAAGTCGTAGTGCTGTAGCGCGACCGATGCCAGATGTCGCACCTGTAACAAGAATTCGTTTCATATCGAAGTAGGTTATTGGTTATCGTGTTTGCGAATATCAATGTCAATCTGCTGGGGTGGTTTGCGGAACCAGTTTATAATCTTGTTGATGGGGAGTAACAAGAGTTGGAATGTGTCGCGGCAGAGTGCCATAGCCACAGGGATGACATAGACAATAAGGATTATCCAGCCAGTAAAGATGATGGCAATCCATAGCTGCTCGCCATGGATAACGATGTAGATAAATAGTGCTACGATGGCACTAACAATACCTACAGGGTATGACAAAAAGGAGATGGCGTCGAAGAGAAACTCCACCAAGAGACGTTTGATATAGCTAAAAAATGGCCATATACCGCGAATGTTGTTCACGTCGAGCAGACCCTTGTTCTTCTGCTCGGCAAGGCGTGCTACGGCCTTTGCCCAGAGGTTGATGGGCAACACAATAAGTTTTACAATGGCATATACCACATGGAGTGTGGCATCCACTGTGAGCTTTAGCAAATTTCCAGCATCCATAATTTACTATATATCGTTGTTTGAGTTATTTATTCGAAGCAGTGTGGGGTGGCTACATATTCTCAATCTGTGCAACCACTGCCGCCTCGTCGTAGGCACACTCGGCGTACAACTCCGCAGGCTTGCCATGCTCGATGAAGCTGTCGCCAATGCCGAGGTTCACGACCTTAGGGGTGTAGCCATTGCGCACAAGATGTGCGGTAATAGCCTCGCCAACACCTCCGCGAATTGCGCCATCCTCAATGGTTATAATCTTGTTGAAGCGACTACCTATGGCGTTAAGCATCTCGGTATCGAGCGGCTTGATGTAGCGTAGGTCGTACACGGCGACGCTACGTGTGCTGCGCTCTGCGGCACGCAATGCCACATTTGCCATGGGGCCTACTGCGATGATTGCCACATCGTCGCCCGCCTTGAGCTCCTCGCCGCGCAACTCAAGATTCACAAACTCCGTGTCGCGCCACTCTACGCCCTCGCCCAAACCTCGTGGATAACGAATGACGGTGGGAGAGTCGGTCTTAGAGGCTGTGTACATCATCTGGCGTAGCTGCCACTCGTTGCGTGGCGCTGCAATGGTGAGGTTAGGTACACAACTGAAGTATGCTATATCGAATGCTCCATGGTGTGTTGCGCCATCCTCGCCTACAATACCTGCGCGGTCGAGGCAGAGCACAACGGGGAGATTCTGTAGCGCTACATCATGGATTACATTGTCGTAGGCACGCTGCATGAACGATGAGTAGATGTTGCAGAAGGGGCGTCCACCTGCTGCTGCAATACCCGCAGAGAAGGTTACGGCGTGACCCTCAGCGATGCCTACATCGAAGCAACGATCGGGAAGCTCGCGCATGACAATGTTCATTGAACAACCCGAGGGCATGGCGGGGGTGACACCTACGATGCGGTCATCCTTTCGAGCAAGGTCGAGCAGTGTGTGACCGAAGACATCCTGATAGCGGTCTGCGCTATATGCCGTTTTGATGCGCTCGCCTGTAGCGAGGTCGAAGCGACCTGGGGCATGCCATGTCGAGGGATCATTCTCGGCTGGAGCATAGCCCTTGCCCTTGGTAGTCTTGATATGTAGAAGTTTTGGACCTCCAATATCCTTGAGGCTTTGGAGTACCTCAACAAGATTCTCAATGTTGTGGCCATCAACAACACCAAAATAGCGGAAGTTGAGACTCTCGAAGAGATTACTATTCTGGAGGAGACCCTGCTTGAGAGCATTTCCCGTTGAGCGTGCTACCTGCAATACGCTTGGGCTTTGTGACAGTAGGTCCCATGCTTCGCCCTTCAACGAGTTGTACCACTTAGATGTAGATATGCGTAGGAGATAGTGGTCCAATGCGCCTACGGGTTTGTCGATAGACATCTCGTTGTCGTTGAGAATCACAAGGATGTCGGTCGCAGGTGATGCTCCAGCGTTGTTGAAGCCCTCGAAGGCGAGACCTCCAGTTAGCGCACCATCACCAATGACAGCAACGACATGGTTCTTCTGATTTTGTAGCTCTAATGCCTTGGCGATGCCAAATGCCGCAGAGATACTTACTGAGGAGTGTCCCGCACCAAAGTTGTCGTATTTGCTCTCAGCCATACGTGGGAAACCACTAATGCCACCGCGCTTACGATTGGAAACGAATGCATCGCGACGACCTGTGATAATCTTATGTGCATAAGCCTGGTGACCCACATCCCAGATGATGCGGTCGTTGGGCGTGTCGTACACATAGTGTAGGGCGGTTGTGAGCTCCACAGTTCCGAGACTTGAACCAAGGTGTCCAGGGTTGACAGAGCAGCACTCCAAAATGTAGCGTCGCAACTCCTCGGCATAGAACTTAAGGTCGCTAACGGGGAGCGCGCGAAGTTGCTCTGGTGAGTCCACGGCGTTTAGGTACTTGTACTCTTGGGTATCTATCATATCTATGTTGTATCAATTAACCACTAAGGTGTTCTACAATTAGGTTGCTTCATCGCAATGAAGTAATAGCAAAGTTTAGGCATGGCAAACCACAACGACCTCAACCTACACAGCGTAAATGAGGACTCCGATTGTTGGTGCCATAACAAGAGGCCTTGCTAAACCACTTCATATAATATTATTCAAGTTACAAATATACGAATAAATTTCATTATAACCACCAGCCTTTCGCAAAAAGATGGTATATGTTATAATATGAAGCGTTTTAGTGGTGAAAAAAATTGTTATTTTTAGAGAAAAATACTATCTTCGCATCTGATTAGCGTTTTTATAAACCAAAGCAAAACATATGGCTACTTCGAAATATAAGAGAATTCTTCTCAAACTCAGTGGTGAGTCGCTACAAGGAAGACAAAATTATGGTCATGACGTTGAGGTGCTCAACGCCTACGCAGAGCAGATTAAAACAATCCACGAGATGGGTGTCGAGATAGGTATCGTTATCGGTGGTGGAAATATCTTTCGTGGTATCCAGGGCGCAGGTCGTGGCTTCGATCGCGTGAAGGGTGACCAGATGGGTATGCTCGCAACAATCATCAACTCGTTGGCGCTACAGTCGGCATTGGAGTCGGCAGGCGTGAAGTGCAAAGTACTCACATTAATACGCATGGAGCCTATCGGCGAGTACTACTCAAAGGCTAAGGCGCTGGAGTATCTCGAGGCGGGTTATGTCGTAATAATTGGTGGCGGTACATCGAACCCCTACTTCTCAACAGATACAGCTTCGGCACTTCGAGGTATCGAGATTGAGGCCGACATCATGTTCAAGGGTACACGCGTAGATGGCATCTATACTGCCGACCCAGAGAAGGATCCCACAGCGACGAAGTTTGATACAATCACCTTTGATGAGGTATTGGCACGCCGCTTGAAGGTTATGGATCAGACAGCATTTACTCTCTGCAGAGAGAACCACTTGCCACTCATGGTGTTCGACATGGATACACCTGGCAACCTCGAGAAGGTAGTGCGTGGCGAGAACATCGGTACTGTAGTAACAGAGTAGCCGACAAATAGGGCATTGTCAAACCAAAAAAAATATTAGATTATGGCTAATACAAAACATAAGAAGCGCGGTTCAGTGCTTATACTCAGCATCATACTATTGGTGCTTATTGCAATTACTGCATACATCGTCATGACGTTGCCAGAGAGCGAGGCGGAGGCTTCACACGGCAATGTGGCAACCTTTGTTGAGGAGGAGACAGATGATTTGGCTGAGACAACACTTATCAATGCTGGCGACGTGGCTCCCGACTTTACTGTTGAGATGCTCGATGGTAGCACGGTGACTCTCTCGGCGTTGCAGGGTAAGCCCACGTTGCTCATCTTCTGGGCTACATGGTGCCCTCCATGCCGCTTGGAGCTCTCTAAGTTGCAGGAGCATATAATCGACCGCTATGGCGACAAGATTAACGTCCTTCCTATCTCGCGTGGCGAGGAGCGTGCAACGGTTGAGGATTACATCTCGAATATGGGTTACACCTTCGCTATTGGTCTCGATGGCGATCAGAGCATCTACAATAATTACGCTACGAACTACATCCCACGTTGCTTCGTTATCGACGCTAACGGTAAGGTGTTGTACTCGGGTGTGGGCTACGACGAGGCTATTGCCAAGGAGGTAGAGGAGAGCATCGAGAAGGCACTCCGCTAATTGAAGATTATTAAACAAATAAGATAAAGATTATGGATACCAAGACTATTCTAAATGAAGCAACTGACCGCATGCAGCGCGCTGTGGATCACCTCGTTGAGGAGTTGTTGAACATCCGTGCTGGTAAGGCTTCGGTAAATGTTCTCAATGGTGTGTTTGTTGACTACTATGGCTCGCAGACTCCAGTGTCGGGTGTGGCAAGCGTAACAGTGCCCGATGCTAAGACTGTGCTTATTCAACCATGGGATAAGAATATGATTCGCCCTATCGAGAAGGCTATCATCGACTCTAACATCGGCCTTACTCCATCAAACAATGGTGAGCACATTCGCCTCTCTATTCCCCCTCTCACTGAGGAGCGTCGTAAGGAGATTGTGAAGAAGGTTAAGGGCGAGGGTGAGACAGCTCGTATCAGTCTCCGTAATGCACGCCGCGATGCTGTCGAGGCATTCAAGAAGGCACAGAAGGATGGTATGTCTGAGGATGAGCAGAAGGATGGTGAGGAGAAGGTACAGAAGCTCCTCGAGAAGTTCACCAAGGTGCTTGATGCAGAGCTTGAGAAGAAGGAGAAGGAGGTAATGACAGTGTAATCCTCCATCGGCTTATAATAGAGAGGGATATCCATCGTTGTTGTGGATATCCCTCTTTTTTATCTTACTATGAAATATACTCTAAGTGGCGGTTATCCTATCTCTCCGTCAATTCTGCGACGGATAACGGAGAAGGCCTTTTGGTAGAGTGCCGAGTTGGGTAGTGTGGCGAGCATCTCGCTAAAGCGGCTCATAGGTACAGCAAAGGTCAGCTCGTTCTTCGGCACCAGGGGTCGCGCCGACGGGTCTAACATGCCCAAGAAACAGCGCTTGCCTCCCTTGCGATTCTCTACCGTGGCAAAGGCTACGATGGCGGCACAACCCGATGCAAACTTGCTTACTACAGCATCATCGGCATTGTTGTCGTAGTATGCCCAGGTGCATAGTCCCGATAGTATGTCTGGAGTTGCGAAGAAGATAACGGCCTCTACATCGTCCCAACTCTCCAATTTGTCGACACGGGTGATGTTGAGGTATGGTCTCTCGGTAATTTGCAGTTCGAGCCTCTCTACATAGTCGCGTACCATCTCTGGGGTCGCTTTGTAGTGTTCGGTTTCCGAGACGAAGAGGGGAACTCGTTCTGGCATGGGTCGAAAGGAGGTGTAGAGTCCACCACCTCCGCACTGTACATTGTCTGTTGAGAGTGTAAGCGTGTCACCATCGCAGACCCTGCGTATTGCTCCAACCATACATCGTGGTAAGCGGCAGGTGCTTACAAGTGCTTCATTGCTATACCATAGCGCAATTGGTAGGGGCGCGTTATTGCCAAATGCCTCGTGGAACTTCTCGATAAATTGTTGTGGTCTCATAATGTATGACGATTAAACTCTGTGCTCCACAAAGTTAATGATTTTTCTCGATAAGGCGTGCAATTGACTAAAACATATTATCTTTGTAGGCATATTGATATAGAAACATTAAGAGTTATGAAGATAGCTATAATAGGAGCAGGTAATATGGGTGGCGCAGTAGCACGTGGATTGGCTAAGGGTGCCCTTGTCCAAACTTCAGACATCTACGTCTCAAACCCCTCGACACCCAAACTTGAGGCGCTCAAGGGCGAGTTTCCGGAGATAAATACATCGACTAATAATTGCGCTGTGGTGCAACATGCCGATATGGTTATTCTCGCCGTTAAGCCATGGAAGGTGGTTGAGGTGCTCGAGGAGCTTAAACCCCATCTCGACTACTCGTGTCAGGCGGTAGCATCTATGGTTGGTGGCTTGGGCATAGCACAACTTTCGGAGTGGCTCGATAAGGGTGATGGTGTGTTGCCCGCGACATATATCATAATTCCTAATACCGCCATAGCGACGATGAGTAGCATGACCTTTATCTC
>JAZRAW010000131.1:0-2211 GCA_045634765.1 Alistipes sp. | reverse complement strand
GCATGGCTGCCGGGCTTCAAGCAGAGCGATATGGAGGAGGCGGGTACGCCATTTTTCAGCCATCCGCTATGCAATAAGCGCCCTTTCGACAAGAGTATAGATGACTTCTCCATAGCCTTGCTAAGCACGATGCTTGCCGCGTTGTCGTATAGTCGGGGGCAGTTCGAGCCCTTCATAAATGCCGATAGTGCTATATATAATCCTAACGCTGTAGTCAGGGGTGAGGACCCCCTCTTTATTGAGACCCTATCGCTGTTCGAGCGCAAATCCGATGCAAAACATCGTGCAATAGCTCGTTCGTTGTATGGCTGTGGTGGTGCAATTGACAATCTTGTTCAATTTATTGATATATAGGCGCATGGTGTACTTGCGCCTCTTTTTTATGTGGTGGTTAAGGTGAGTGATTATTAAATTTATTTAGGATTTGTTTGCCCTTGTCGTAAATTATGCCTATATTTACACCATTATTCTACTATCCCAACAATGTTAAATTACAAAATACTCTCGAATTTGCCAGGTGCCAAGTGGGTCGTAATGATTCATGGCGCTGGAGGCAATATGGAGGTATGGTTCAAACAGGTAGCAGAGTATTCTCGTCATTTCAACCTTTTATTGATCGATCTTGCTTGTCATGGTGAGTCGAACCATAAAGAGGTCTTCACACCCGACTTCGATTTTGATGTCGCCGCGGCACAGGTCATGGAGGTCGTGGACCATGTCGGCATTAAGAAAGCACACTTTATGGGTCTTTCGTTGGGTAGCATCATCGTACACGCTATTGTCAATAGTGCGCCTGAGCGTGCTCATAGCATGGTGTTGGTAGGTGCTGTTACAAGTCTCAACCTCAAGACTCGCTTTTTGTTTGAGTTTGTCAGCTGCTTCAAACGCATTCTCCCCTTCTCGGTTGTGAAATACTTGTTGGTCGATGCAATCATCCCACAGCCCAAGTATAATGAGTCGAAGCGCATCTTCAAGCAGTGTGCTCAGAAGATCACTTACGAGGGCTTTTTGCAGTGGATGAGGTTGGTGACGATTGCTGATAGTTATATCAAGGGTCTTTTTAGACAGGTGAACGACATCCCCACGCTATATGTTATGGGTGAGGATGACTCGTTGTTCCTTGGCAACGTCAAGAATATTGTATCTCATAGCAGGGATAATGTATCGTTGCACATCCTCCCTAATGCGGGTCATGTCTGCAATATCGATAATAAGGAGGGATTCAATCAGGTCTCTTTGGGTTTCCTCTCTAAGTGCTAACCTTTTCTGCATTACATAATTTTAGTTTGTAACCCCTCGGTTCATGCACTTCTAAGTTCAGAACAGTACGTAAGTTTGTTTTGTTTCTTTCTTTCGTTTTACCTATGAAAACGAAAGAAAGAAACAAACAAAAGAGACGAGAGAGACCCAAGAGACGAGAGAGACGAAAGAGAGGTCTCGGACAATGACCGCTGATAGTATCATTGGTAGCAGACAACCGCTGATACAGGCTTCGCTATTGTCCCTTTTGTCCCTATAGTCCCTATCATCTCAAAAAAAATACCCTTGGGTTACTTACCCAAGAGTATCTTTGCTTGTTTGAGTGCTGCGTCCGTTATCTCGCTGCCCGAGAGCATCTTTGCAATCTCGCCTACGCGCTCCGCCTTTGTGAGGCGGCGTATGTTGGTGCGGCCCTCCTCCTTATATACCACAAAGTGCGCTCCGCTCTTGGATGCCACCTGTGGCAGGTGGGTGATGTCTACAATCTGCATCGACTCGGCAAGGTGTGCGATGATGTCGCCCATGGCATCGGCAATGCGGCCCGAGACACCCGTGTCAATCTCGTCGAAAATCACTGTGGGCAGCATACGCTTCTCGGCGATAAGGGCCTTGAGTGCCAACATTATACGCGAGAGCTCACCTCCCGATGCTATGCGCTCCACAGCACCAGGCTTCGTAGTGCGGTTGGCGGTGAAGAGGTATGCGACGCTATCCATGCCAAGTGGGGTATATGCCTCGGTCTCGGTAACTTCAACCACAAACTGTGCATCCTCCATGCCGAGCATGCGGAGCATCTCCACGACGCTTGTTTCGAGGTGTTTAGCCACCTCCACGCGTGCTATATGAAGTGCATGTGTTGCGGTGCGGCACTCCTTATCAGCCTCGGCGATGCGTGCCTCGAGCTCGCGGAGTGCGGTGTCGCTATTATCTATCGTAGCAAGGCGTGCCTCG
>JAZRAW010000130.1:0-15357 GCA_045634765.1 Alistipes sp. | reverse complement strand
GGTATCTTGCATATTAGGAGTATCAGTCTTTGCTAAAGATTCTATCAGAGATTTGCTGGCTGACAACACAAAATCAACAATTGATAACCAAAATGTCAAAGAACCGGAATTGTTTTAAAATTTATTGCATCAGTACTAATTACTAATTACTAATTACTAATTGGTTAAGGGGATTGCCACGTCGCTACGCTCCTCGCAATGACGTTCATGGTGTATTGTCATTGAGGAGATTCTTCGCTACGCTCAGAATGACATTCATAATATCATTGCTAATTACTAATTACTCATTACTAATTGCTACGGTATCCACAGGCGCTCCTCGACCTTGAGGCGCTCAGTAACTACACGTCCAAGCGTGTAGAGGTAGTCCGAGAGGCGATTCAAATACTTCAACGCCTGAGCATCTACCACCGCGACCTCCTGGGCACGTAGCGCTGCACGCTCCGCCCTACGGCACACAGTACGGCACACATGGCACAGCGACACCGCCTTATGGCCACCAGGGATGGTAAACTTAGTGATGGCGGGTATCTCCATCTGCATGGCGTCAATCAACGTCTCGAGCTCGGCGATGCGCTCCTCGGCGATAGGGGCAACCTTGCCCTCGCCACCCTTGCCCACGGCGAAGAGTGCCGACACGGTCATTAGCTGCGACGCTATGCGCTGCAGGGGCTCTGCGAAGCACGACGTACGGGCATCCTCCACGAGGGTATCGGTGAGTAGGGCGACGAATGCCATGAGTTCGTCCACGGTGCCATACGCCTCGACGCGGGGGTCGCACTTAGCGACGCGCTCGCCACCTATAAGCGATGTTGTACCGCCATCGCCAGTCTTAGTATATATCTTCATAACTCGTTATCGTTGAGTGCGTTATAGTGTGTATCGCTGCTTGGGTAGGTGGTTGTTGAACACCAGCACATAGGCGCGGTTGTCTATGGTTGTTGAGCTGTGGTTATCGAGGATTTCGCGGCACACCTCCCAGCGCTGAGAGCTTCTGTATGGCTCTATGATGCAGAGCGTTATGTGGTGCTCCTGTGCGAAGCGGGCATAGCGCTTAAGGGCGTCGTGGGGTGTGTCGAGGGTGCAGACCATGAGGTCGCACGCCTCCATACTATCTATGCTCCACCTCTCATAGCCGCAGTGTGCGATGAGGTTTTGCAGCTGCACACATCGGCGCTCGGCGATGTTACGCTGGCGTAGGGCTGTGTAGAGGTCTCTGCTCTCGCCCACCATGCGCTTCTGCATGAACACCTTGCGCACAACGTCGTATACGAAGGGTGAGTGCACGCCATGACCTCTGAAGTGTCGTGCGCGCTTGAGGCGTGAGGAGAGGCGTTTGAGGCCGAAGAGCCTCTGCTTGAGTGTACGTCCCGATTTTTTCATACTACGCTATTTTTTAAGTTGTCCTGCGAGGCGACCCGTAGAGAATGCTATCTGCATGTTGTAGCCACCCGTGTTAGCATCGAGGTCGAGCACCTCACCCGCAAAGTATAACCCCTTGACCTTGGGCGACTCCATGGTGTACTTATTCACCTCGTCGCACGCCACGCCACCCGCCGTAACGATGGCATACTGAAAGGGTGCATAGTCCGAGATGGGGAATGCCATGCCCTTCAAAATCTTCACGAGGCGCATCTTCTCGGCCTCCGAGAGTTTGCCCACATATGTCTTAAAGTGGAAGTCCACCTCCTTGGCTAAGGGCACTACCAACTGCTTGGGCACGAGCTTACGCAGCAGCTCGGCGAAGAACTCCGACGACTGCATCTCGCCTATCTCCCTATCTATACGCGCAAGCAGCGTCTCCTCATCCAATGCGGGCTTGAGGTCGACGATGATTTTCACGCGCTTCTCGTCGATGATGGCATCCACAGCGTCGCGGCTCATGCGCAGAGCCACAGCACCCTCTATGCCGCGCTCCGAGAAACCGAGCTCACCAAACTCCTCCTGCACGAGTTCGTTGTCTACATAGAGTTTCGCGCCTACATTCTTGAGTAGTAGACCGTTGAGGTATTCGCGCTGTGGGTGTGAGGTTTGGAGCGGTGTGAGTGATGGGCGCACAGGCTCGATGTTGTGACCCACCGATGCGGCAAACTCGTAGCCATCGCCCGTAGAGCCCGTAGAGGGGTAACTAACACCTCCCGTAGCCACGATTACATGCTCTGCCTCCTCCCTACGCTCGAAGCCGCGCGCATTGCGGTAGCGCACGCCCGTAACCTTGCCACCTATGGTCTCTATGGCTGTCACCTGAGTCTTGTAGACTATTTTCACGCCCTTATCCTCGCAGAAGTCTACCAGCGCATTTGCTATATCCCACGCCTTGCCGCTCTTGGGGAATACGCGCTCGCCACGCTCGGTCTCGAGTTTCACGCCTATGCGCTCGAAGAACTTTATCGTAGCGCGGTTGTTGAACTCGGCAAATGCCACCGAGAAGAAGTCTGCATTTGTGCGCACCTTCTCGAGGAACTCCTCTGCGGGGCGTGCGTTGGTGAGGTTGCAACGACCCTTACCCGTGATGCGGATTTTACGTCCCGCCTTCTCCATCTTCTCCATGAGGAGCACCGAGCGACCGCTCATTGCGGCAGTGCCCGCAGCCATGAGGCCCGCAGCACCCGCGCCAATAACTATAACATCGTATGCCATATAAATCAGTTTAATTAGGCAAAGATAGCAAAAATAATTAGAAATTGGTAATTAGGAATTAGGAATTTTTTTTGTAGGGACAATAGGGACCATAGGGACAATAGGGACAATAGCGAAGTCTGCATCAGCGGTCATTGTCCGAGACCTCGCTTGGGTCTCTTGGGTCTCTTGGGTCTCTTGGGTCTCTTTTGTTTTTTTGAGACCATAGGGACAATAGAGACAATAGGGACAATAGCGAAGTCTGTATCAACAGTCATTGTCCGAGACCTCGCTTTGGTCTCTTGTCTCTTGGGTCTCTCGGTCTTAAAAATTTTCCTCTATTTGCGCACTATGTTTGTTTTCTTGGGCAAATATTATTATATTTGCGGGATAATAGCACGAAAATAATAAAAAGAGCATATTATGAAGAATTTCAAACTTTGGAACAACATCATGGGATGGGTGGTCTTTGCCGCCGCTACGCTCTCCTATCTCATGACCATGGAGCCCTCAACAAGCCTATGGGACTGCAGCGAGTTTATCGCAACATCATACAAACTCGAGGTGGGACACCCCCCTGGAGCACCCCTCTACATGCTCCTTGCGCGTGTGGCATCGCTCTTCGCCGCTACGCCCGCCGATGTGCCAATGATGATTAACGGCATGAACTGCGTCGCTTCGGGCCTCTGCATCATGTTCCTCTTCTGGACCATCACACACCTTGTGCGCCGCATAACACACCGCCCCGGCGAAGATATGTCGCTAAACAAGGCCATGCTCATCATAGGCTCAGGTGCTATTGGTGCCATGGCATATGCCTACACCGACACCTTCTGGTTCTCGGCTGTCGAGGGCGAGGTATACGCCCTATCGTCGATGTTTACAGCCCTCGTGGTGTGGCTCATGCTCAAGTGGGAGGAGAATGCCGAGAGCCCCACATCTATGCGCTGGATAATCCTCATCGCCTACCTCATGGGACTATCTATCGGTGTGCACATCTTGAATTTGCTGACCATACCCGCGCTTGTGATGATATGGTTCTTCCGCCGCTATACATGCCAAAGTAGGGTGCGCTACGCCCTTATGATGGTGGCAGCACTCGCGGTGTCGTTCCTCATCTTGGGCGCTATAAACGGTCTTATCATACCCTACACCGTAGCCCTCGGCGCTGCTGTGGACACCTTCGCCGTGAACAGCCTCGGCATGCCCGTAAATGCGGGTATGATACTCTTCGTGGTGGCGGTATTTGCTGCGCTTGCTGCAATTGTATGGTTCACCCACAGCCGCCGCTACCGCATACTCAATGGCGTGGCTATGGCCGTAATGGTGATATTGATAGGCTTCGGCTCGTATGCCGCAGTGGCGATACGCGCCAATGCCAACCCACCGATGAACTCCAACAACCCCTCAAACCCACATATGTTGCTCAGTCTCTTGAACCGTGACCAGTATGGCAACCGTCCCCTCTTCTACGGTCCCTACTACTCGGCACGCCCTCTGCCCATGGTCGTTGCGAGCGAGGATGTAACCTCCGACGACTACTACATCCCCACGGGCGACTTCAAGTCTAAGAGCATGATGTGGCTCAACCCCGAGACGGGTAAGTATGAGGAGCGCGTCATCTTCGACGACTACATCTACCCCGACAAGGCAAATAAACTCTTTCCGCGCCTATGGTGGGCCAACCGCGCTGCGCAGTACGAGGCAGAGTGGGTGGAGACGTTGGTGGACCCCTCGACAAATGTGTCACACCCCACAAAGCGTGTCAGCGACGAGGCGGGTAACGTGTGGTACGAGCCCACGATGGGTGAGAATATAGACTACTTCCTCGACTACCAGATGGGCGATATGTTCGTGCGCTACTTCATGTGGAACTTCGTAGGTCGCCAGGACGACATACAGCTTGCCACAGATGGCGAGAATGGCATCTACCTACACGGTGGCTGGCTCTCGGGCATAGACTTCATCGACGAGCTCTTCACAGGCCCTGCCGATAACATACCCTCGGAGGCGGCAAACAACCCCTCGCGCAACACCTACTTCTTTTTGCCCCTACTGCTCGGCCTCCTCGGCATCATCTATCAGGCATCGAGCGACTGGCGTAACTTCACCGTGGTGTCGTTGCTCTTCGTGATGATGGGCATCGCCCTTGTCGTCTACTTCAACACCGCACCCAACGAGCCTCGTGAGCGTGACTATGTATATGCGGGTGCTTTCTACGCCTTTAGCATATGGATAGGTCTCGGCGCAGCAGCCATAGGCCACCTCCTCATGTCGTTCGTAGGGCTCATAAAGCGTGATAGCGCACCCCTTGCCCGCGTGGCTGTGGTAACGGGACTACTCATCTCGGCAAGCGTGCCCGTAGTCTTGGCAACGGAGAACTGGGATGACCACGACCGCTCCAACCGCTACTACGCCCGCGACCTCGGCATGAACTTCCTCAACACAGCACCCGAGAATGCCATACTTCTAAACTATGGTGATAATGACACCTTCCCCATATGGTATTGCCAGGAGGTGGAGGGCATACGCCCCGATGTGCGCGTCATGAACACCTCATATCTCGGTGGCGAGTGGTATATCGACGAGATGAAACTCGCGGCAAACGATGCCGACGGCATACCCTTCACCATCCCCGCAACGAAGTATAGCTTCGTCAACGACTATATCATCGTCGCCGACCCTATGGAGCTACTCATGGGCGAGGGCAACACCTCTATGCGTGAGAACATCCGCGACATCATGTATGGCAAGACATACTCCATACATATGCCCGACACAGGCATGCTCGAGAGTTTCACCTTCGAGGAGCTATACTCGCTCTACGACGAGGCTGTCTCAATCTTCGAGGCCTACGACAGCACAGAGTTCTACGAGTACTTAGCAGGCATACGCGAAGTCCCCGACTATCGCCGCCAGGTATTTGCCGAGTATCAGTTCGCGCTACTCATCCTCGAGGAGTTGGAGTACAACGATGACTTCTATGTCGACCTGCAAGCATACAACGAGTACCAGCGCAAGAGCAGCAAGCTATACTATGCAGGCATCGCGCTTAAGGATGCTATACGCCTCTTTGTTCACGACGGCGCTAACCCCGACCCCAACGCCCCCGCCGAGGAGCGTGCCATGCTCCTCGTTGTCAACGACGGCATGATGCACATCGTCGAGAGCGACAAGGAGATTCCCGTCGAGGAGCGTAGACGCGACTTCGAGATTATGGGACGCATAAACCCCAAGGTCGACAGCTTCATAGATGGCACTGCGAGCGACTACATCATCGCGGCAGACTACTACACCATCCCCGTAGATAGGGATGCAGTCATCGCCACAGGCCTCGTCGAGGAGAGCCGCATGGAGGATATCGAGGATTACATCGCCATCACCATCAACAAGGACTACCTCACCAAGGACTACCTCATGGTGCTCGACCTCTTGGCTAACTTCGAGTGGCAGCGCCCCATATCCTTCACCCAGCCCTTCATCATGCAGGACTATGGACTAACGAACTATGCACGCTTCGATGGCTTCTGCTATACGCTCGTGCCCATCTACACCCATACGCAGAGCATGTCTACCGTGGGCTATGTCGACCACAGGAGACTCTATCCCCTCTACATGGGCGAGAGCGTCGAGGGTAGCATCCACCGACCTTTGCAGTTTGGCAACATCGCCGAGGAGGGTGTCCTCTGCGACTACTTCACACGCTTCAACATCTCGGCAACACGCATCCGCGAGAACTTCGTGCGCGTGGCTACGCCCTTCATCGAGGATGGCAAGCGCAACTGGGGTAAGTTCCGCACCGAGAGTTCACCACAGAGAGCTTTGGAGTACGCTATCCTCGCCACCGAGGACTACGACAAGGCTTCGGCGCTGCTTGACCGCTGCCTCGAGGTTATGCCAAGTGCACAGGTGGGCTACACCTACGAGAACACCTTCCCCATCATCCACGCCTACTACACCATCGCTGCGGCACGCCTAACCCTCGCTATCGAGGAGTATGAGGTGGCCATCGAATACCTCAACGACATCTTGGGTATTGAGCGCGTTGCTGCCGCTGCCTACGACGACCTCGAGTATTTCG
This sequence comes from Alistipes sp., assembly GCA_045634765.1. Taxonomy (GTDB): domain Bacteria; phylum Bacteroidota; class Bacteroidia; order Bacteroidales; family Rikenellaceae; genus Alistipes. The sequence continues at coordinate 8,657 of JAZRAW010000130.1, read as the reverse complement.
AGAACAACATCATCGTCTACAACGAGCTTATCGCCACAGCGCGTCAGCGTGGCTTAGACCCTGCGCAGACACCCCTCTACGCCCTCGCCCTCGAGCATGGCGAGAATGCCGCAATGCTCTACGCGCAGCATGATGAGAGCTTCTTGCATGGCGACATGCTTGCTGCCGAGTTTGTGAAGTGTCGTGGCGAGTGGGCTAAGTACTACCTACAGTTCGGCAACCTCGAGAACTTCTCCGTTGTCATCAACCAGGAACTCAACCTCGCAATGATGGATATCATAGATGTCTTGGCGGAGACATCCTCAATCGCTGGCAGCTACAACTGGATTGCCAACCCCACAGCGGATAACGCCCTTGTGGATAACCCTGTGCAGTTCGACTCGTTGGCTAAGAACTATGTAGACATGGTTGCGGCGCTCACGCCCACCTCTGCGAGCGACCCACAGTTTGCGCTCATGGAGTCACACATCTTCAATGTCTACTCCATCTACTACCAGTTCGACATGATGTCGCTACCAGGCTATAGTGGTCCCGAGCCCGCCTACCACAAGGCTATTGTCTCGTTCCTCAACCGTCCCGAGATTAAGCGTCTCATCGCGGAGAAGGCAAACAGATATGGCTTAGAGGCTATTGAGGTCATTTAGTAATTAGCAATTAGTAATTAGCAATTAGTAATGATGTTATGAATGTCATTCTGAGTGAAACGAAGAATCTCCTCAGTGGCAATACGCTATCAACGGTGTCTCTTGTCGGCTTCGAGGAGATGCTTCGACTTCGCTCAGCATGACAGGCTTACAAAATAGAAATTAACAATAAAAACATACACAAATGGAAAAAATCACCCTTTACAATACGCTCACACGCCGCAAGGAGGTGTTCGAGCCTATCAACCCCGAGCATGTAGGCATGTACGTCTGCGGTCCTACCGTCTATGGCGACCCACACTTGGGTCATGCACGCCCCGCCGTAACCTTCGACCTTATGTTCCGCTACTTCGAGTCGTTGGGCTACAAGGTGCGCTACGTGCGTAACATCACCGACGTGGGCCACCTCGAGCAGGATGCCGACGAGGGCGAGGATAAGATTGCAAAGAAGGCACGCCTCGAGCAGCTCGAGCCTATGGAGATTGCGCACTACTACACCGAGCGTTACCACGATGCTATGCGCGAACTTGGCGTTAAGTCGCCCTCTATCGAGCCCCACGCCTCGGGACACATCATCGAGCAGATAGAGATGGTTAAGCGCATCCTCGAGGCGGGATATGCCTACGAGAGTAATGGCTCTATCTACTTCGACGTAGAGAAGTACAACAAAGATTACCACTATGGTCGCCTCTCGGGCCGTAACCTCGACGACATCGTCACCAACACCCGCGAGCTCGATGGTCAGAGCGACAAGCACCACTCCTACGACTTCGCCCTCTGGAAGAAGGCAGCACCCGAGCATATCATGCGCTGGCCCTCACCCTGGAGCGATGGCTTCCCCGGCTGGCACATGGAGTGTACAGCGATGAGCACCAAGTACCTCGGCGAGCAGTTCGACATCCACGGTGGCGGCATGGACCTCATGTTCCCCCACCACGAGTGCGAGATTGCGCAGTCTACAGCCGCTATGGGCAAGGACTCGGCACGCTACTGGGTGCACAACAACATGATTACCATCAACGGTCAGAAGATGGGTAAGTCGCTCGGCAACTTCATCACCCTCGAGCAGCTCTTCACAGGCTCGCACCCCATCCTCGAGCAGGCATACTCGCCCATGACCATACGCTTCTTCGTGCTCCAGGCACACTACCGCTCTACGCTCGACTTCTCGAACGATGCACTTCAGGCTGCGGAGAAGGGTCTCGACCGCTTGATGAAGGCTGTGGAGGCACTCGGCAAGCTCAAGGCGGCGGATAAGTCTACAGCCGATGTTGCGGAGTTGGAGCGCAGATGTAGGGAGGCTATGGCCGACGACTTGAACTCGCCCATGGTTATCTCGGCACTCTTCGACTGGGTGCGCATCATCAACCAGGCTACCGAGGGCACACAGTCGTTCACAGCTGCCGACCTCGAGACATTGAAGGCTACCGTACACCGCTATGTGTTCGACATCCTCGGTTTGCGTAACGAGAAGGCAGCAGATGCTGGTGGCAAGGATATGGTATCGCCCTTGGTGGATATGTTGCTCACCATGCGCATGGAGGCCAAGGCGAACAAGGACTGGGCTACATCGGACAAGATTCGTGACAACCTCACCGCCATCGGCATCCGTGTTAAGGACCGCAAGGATGGCTTTGACTGGGAAATTGAGTAATAATAATTAGTAATGAGTAATTAGCAATTAGTAGTGAGCAATTACTAATTGCAATGTCATTCTGAGCGAAGTGAAGAATCTCCTCGGAGCCGACCACAGACCGCGCTTATAGCGAGTAGTCCATCAGGAGCTGCTTCACCACCGTTCAGCATGACAGCACTCAACAGCCTAACATAATGGTTAACACAGACCAGATAAACGACCTTAAGGCACGTGTGGCGAAGCTCTCGGCATCTATCGATGTCGAGCAGCGCCGCATAGACCTCCAAAACGAGCAGGAGCGCACCGAGGAGCCCAACTTCTGGGATAACCCCGACGAGGCACGCAAGCAACTCAAGAAGGTGGCAGACATCAAGGCCGCTATCGACGACTACGAGGCTGCCGTACGCACCGTAGACGACCTCGACCTTGTGCCCGACTTCGTGGCAGAGGGCGTTATAACCGAAGCCGAGGCCGAGGCGCAGTACCTCGCCGCTGTGGAGCTTATCGAGAAGCTCGAGCTCAAGCAGATGCTCTCGGGCAAGGAGGACAAACTTGGCGCCATCATGGACATCAACGCCGGTGCGGGAGGCACCGAGGCCCTCGACTGGGCGCAGATGCTCATGCGCATGTACACACGCTGGGGTGAGGCACATGGCTACACCGTCAAGGTTGCTAACTACCAGGCTGGCGAGGAGGTGGGCGTTAAGTCGTGCACCTTGGAGTTCGAGGGTGAGTATGCCTACGGCTACCTACGCAGCGAGAGTGGCGTGCACCGCATGGTGCGTCTCTCGCCCTTCAATGCCAACAACAAGCGCCAAACAACCTTCGCCTCGGTATTCATCTCGCCCGCTGTGGACGACACCATCGAGATTAACATCTCGCCCGCCGACATCGAGTGGGATACCTTCCGTTCGAGTGGTGCAGGAGGTCAGAATGTCAACAAGGTGGAGACTGCCGTACGCCTACGCTACCACGGCAAGGACCCCGACACGGGAGAGCCCGTAGAGTTCCTCATCGAGAACATGGAGACACGCTCGCAGCTCAACAACCGCGAGAATGCTATGCGCATACTACGCTCTAAGCTCTACCAGCGCGAGTTGGACAAGCGCATGGCGACACAGCAGGCCCTCGAGGCTACGAAGAAGCGCATAGAGTGGGGCTCGCAGATACGCAGTTATGTCTTCGACGACCGCCGTGTCAAGGACCACCGTACGGGCTACCAAACCTCGAATGTCGATGCCGTGATGGATGGCGACTTGGATAACTTTATTAAGGAGTACCTACTACAATACTAATGCTACGAACGCTACACATACTCTTGGCCACGCTTATGCTTTGTGCGTGCAACAGCCATGCCGCCCCCACCCCCAAGGATGGGACGGCAGAGCCTACGCGCGAGGTTATCGTTGGAGCACGCGACACTGCCACCTATATGCCCATGCTGCGCGAAAGGCGTGTTGCGGTGTTGGCAAACCACACGGCTATGTACGATGCTGACCGCCATATTGTCGACATGATGCACGCCGAGGGCATCAACATTGTGGGCATCTTCGCCCCCGAGCATGGCTTTAGAGGCTCTGTGGAGGCGGGAGCAAAAGTTGACAACGGAACGGATAGCAAGACTGGCATTGCCATCCTATCGCTCTACAATGGCAACACACAGCGCCCCTCGGACGATGTTATGCGCTCGTTCGATGTGCTGGTCGTAGATATGCAGGATGTGGGACTGAGGTTCTATACCTATTATATATCTATGCTCCGCATGGTCGATGCTTGTGCCGACTTCGGCTGCGAGGTCATAGTTCTCGACAGGCCCAACCCCAATGGCCACTATGTCGACGGTCCTATCCTCGATATGAAGTATAAATCGGGTGTCGGATGGCTACCCATACCCGTTGTGCATGGCATGACAATGGGCGAGATTGCCACAATGGCTATAGGTGAGGGGTGGGCAAAGCCCGCGAAGCTCACGGTCGTCAAGTGTCAAAACTACGACCACACGACGCACTACGAACTCCCCATAGCGCCATCGCCCAACCTACCCACGCAGCACTCCATCTACCTCTACCCCACCACCTGCCTCTTCGAGGGCACGGTGCTAAGCATGGGACGAGGCACGGAGGCACCCTTCGAGCTTTACGGACACCCCGACCTCACGGGCTACGACTACACCTTTACCCCCGCACCCAACGCCGGCTCGGCAAAGCCTCCACACATGGGTAAGCTCTGCTATGGTCGCGACCTGCGCACCCTCCCCAATGAGGAGATATGGAGCAATGGCATAGACCTAAGGTACCTCGTCGAAGCATACAACAACCTTGCTATGGGCGAAAAATTCTTTACGCAGATGTTCGAGAAGCTCATTGGTGTAGGCTATGTCCGCGAGATGATAATGGCGGGCTACTCTGCCGAGGAGATTGAGGCACGCTGGGTTGAGGATGTAGAGAAATTCAAGGAGCAGCGCCGCAAATACTTGTTATACAACGAATAAATAAAATAAAAACACTTTATACTATGGGATTTTTTGATCTATTCAAAAAGAAGAAAGTTGAGGAGCCAAAGGTTGAGACAGCTCCCGTAACCGAAGAGGAGAAGGCTGCCATCGCCCTTGAGGAGCAGAAGGCCGAGGAGGCAAAGGCTGAGGCCGAGCGTAAGGAGCTCGAGGTGGGTCTTGAGAAGAGTAAGGAGGGCTTCTTCGGCAAGCTCAAGCGTGCCATTGCTGGTCGCACAACAGTGGATGCAGATGTGCTTGACGACTTGGAGGAGGTGCTTATTACCTCAGATGTTGGCGTGGAGACTACAGTAAAGATTATCGAGCGCATCGAGGCTCGCGTGGCACGCGACAAGTACCTCAATACCGACGAGTTGCAGTATATCCTCCGCGACGAGATTGCACAGCTCATGGAGGAGTCGCACCGCTCTACCGAGGACTTCGGCATCGAGGTTAAGGAGGGCACACCCTTCGTGCTTATGGTCGTGGGCGTGAATGGCGCAGGTAAGACCACAACCATCGGTAAGCTCGCAGCGCAGCTCACAAAGGCTGGCCGTAAGGTATACATCGGTGCTGCCGATACGTTCCGTGCTGCCGCCATCGACCAGCTCGCCGTGTGGGCAGACCGCGCAGGCGCTACACTCATACGCCAGGAGATGGGCTCCGACCCCGCATCCGTGGCATACGACACCATAAGCTCGGCTGTGGCAAACAATGCCGACGTGGTGCTCATCGACACCGCTGGCCGCCTACACAACAAGGTGGGTCTAATGAAGGAGCTCACCAAGATTCGTAACGTTATGTCTAAGGTCATCCCCGATGCTCCCCACGACGTTATGCTCGTTCTCGACGGCTCAACAGGTCAGAACGCCTTCGAGCAGGCTAAGCAGTTTACGGAGGCTACACAGGTAACATCGCTCACCATTACGAAGCTCGATGGCACAGCCAAGGGTGGCGTGGTCATTGGCATCAGCGATAAGTTCCACATCCCTGTACGCTATATCGGTATTGGCGAGGGCATCGACCAACTCAAGATGTTCGACCGTAAGGAGTTTGTACGCGCCATGTTTGGCGACGCTAAATAGCAGTCTAACATGAAGAAAATAAATATCATAACTCTCGGATGTTCAAAGAACACCGTAGATTCGGAGCACCTCGCAGCACAGCTCGCCGAGTATGGCTACACAATCGTCTTCGATAGCGACCGCACAGATGCCGACGTTGTTGTCATCAACACCTGCGGCTTCATTGGTGATGCCAAGCAGGAGTCCATCGACACCATCCTCCGCGCCGCAGAGCTTAAGACAGCGGGCAAGATTGAGGAGCTCTTCGTTGTGGGTTGCCTCTCACAGCGCTATGCCGACGAGCTACGCCCCGAGCTCCCCGAGGTTGATGATTTCTTCGGCGTAAACGACTGGGCAGGCATCGTAGAGCGCCTCGGCGCGAAGTATCGCAACGAGAATGAGACCAAGCGCGAGCTCTCCACACCCTCACACTACGCCTACCTCAAAATCTCAGAGGGTTGCAACTGGATGTGTGGCTACTGCGCCATTCCCCTCATCCGTGGCCGCCACAAGTCTGTGCCTATGGAGGCACTCATCGCCGAGGCTGAGGCACTCGTTGCAAAGGGCGTACGCGAGATTATGGTCATCGCACAGGATACCACCTACTACGGTGTCGACATCTACGGCGAGCGCAAGCTCGGCGAGTTGTTGGAGCGCCTCTGCGCCATCGAGAAGCTCGAGTGGATACGCCTACACTACGCCTACCCCACCGACTTCCCCGACGAGGTTATCGAGGTCATGGCACGCCAGAAGAAGATTTGTCGCTACCTCGACATCCCCTTCCAGCATATCTCCGACAACCAGCTTTCGGCCATGAAGCGCCGCCACACCAAGGCCGATGCACTGCGCCTTGTGGAGAAGCTTCGCGCAGCCATTCCCGACATCGCACTACGCACCACACTCCTTGTGGGCTACCCTGGCGAGACGGAGGAGGACTTCGCCGAGTTGATGGAGTTCGTACGCGAGACCAAGTTCGACCGCCTCGGTGTGTTCCCCTACTCGGAGGAGGAGGGCACATACTCTGCCACACGCCTCAAAGATGATGTACCAGAGGATGTTAAGCACGACCGCGTAGACCGCATCATGCGCCTTCAGGAGCGCGTATCGTTGGAGAACAACTCTCGCCGTGTGGGTCAGACCATGCGCGTGATTATAGACCGCAAGGAGGGCGACTTCTACATTGGACGCTCTGAGTACGACTCACCCGAGGTAGACCAGGAGCTCATAATAGAGAGCTTCGGCAAGCGCCTACTGCGAGGTCGTTTCTACAACGTTGTGGTCACCGATTGCGAGGATTACGACCTCTACGCCGAGCTTACGGAGTAGCACGAGAGGAAAGTTTTTCTACTAAATATTTGGTTTTTGGCCAAAAAAATATTATCTTTGGGCAATAAAAAAGGGTTGCACAATAGCGACATTGCACTTTTATGGCAGAGAAAGAGATTATAAAGAGACTACGCGACGAGGTGGAGCGACTTATTGCAGACCACAGTCGTATGGCTGCCGAGTGTCGAGCATTGGCCAAGGAGCGTGATAGGTTGCAGGGCGAGAAGCGCCGCCTCGAGGAGAAGGTACGCGACCTCGATACACGCCTCAAGAGTGCCGAGCTTAGCGCCGCAATGAGTGGCGAGAATGGCAATGTCGAGCGTGCACGCCAGCGAGTCAACAGTTTATTGCGGGAGGTTGACCGCTGCATAGCCGCTGTAAAACACGAAGAGGAAAATAACTAACGACGATGGCAGAAGGTAAGATAAAGGTAAACATATCAATAGCTGGCAAGAGCTACCCGATGACCATCGACGCAGCAAATGAAGAGCTATATCGCGTAGCGGCAAAGCGCCTGAACGAGAAGATTACGGAGTACTCTAAGATTCCGAAATTCGACATGCAGGACCGCATTGCCATGGCCGCACTACGATACTCTATACTCGCGCTAACGACAGAGCAGAGCTCTGCGCTTGGAGATGATGACGTAGAGGAACTACACGCCATCGAGGAGCGCATACGCAAGTATGTCAAGGGTTAGAGAGGGTTGCAGTTGTAAGATGAGAAAGGAGCCGTAGATTAAAGATATGGCCCACAGAGCGATAAGGCTCGATATTTGCAGATATATAGGCGATGTACCCTATAAAAGTACATCAGCGTTCTTTATATATAAAAATCTATCCCGCATAGATTCCTTAAAAGCTTTGCGAACTGTACAATTTATATAACATTGGGACAACTCTCGAGTAAAGTTACAAAACAAGGCCTCAACCCTTCGGGGTGTGCTAATACCACCAGTGGACTGTTGCGTACCTCGGAGCCCCACCTATGACTTATCTGCGGATTCGTCAAACAAGTTAAGGAGTCCGTGCGGATTTTTTTTTGTAAACCATTAACTAAAAACCTATATAATATTCGACAACAACTATGGAATCAGTAATTTTGACAGTCGTCGGATTAGTGGTTGGTGCATTGGTAGGAGGCTTTGCCGCCTACTTCATTGCTAAATCACGCGCCAAGGCAATCGTAGCGAAGGCCGAGGCAGATGGCGAAATGATAAAGAAGGAGAAGATGTTGCAGGCTAAGGAGAAGTTCATCCAGCTTAAGAGCGACCACGATCGCCAGGTGAATGAGCGCAACCAGAAGCTTCAGCAGAGCGAGCAGCGCGCAAAGCAGTTGGAGGCAAACCTTCAGCACAAAGAGCGCGACTTGGACAAGAAGTCTGCCGACTACGACAAGCGTAAGGAGCAGCTCGAGGCACGCGCTACGGAGCTTGAGACAAAGAAGGAGGAGCTCGCAGCAGTCATCAAGGAGCAGAACACACGCCTCGAGCAGAT
>JAZRAW010000129.1:0-5465 GCA_045634765.1 Alistipes sp. | reverse complement strand
TATCAAGGCCTCAATCGAGGGACTCTCATTTGAGGTTACCGTAAAGCAGGCGGCAGCGGAGAATGGTGGTAATAACGACGACCCCATTGGTGGTTCGGAGTTTGTTGAGGGCTGGGCTATCAACGGCACTATGAACGAGTGGGTGAAAAGCGAGGCTACTGCGATGACCGAGGAGGGTGACTATTTTGTGGCTAAGGGTTTCGAACTCGCTGCAGATGATAACTTCAACTTCATCTTCAATGGTACAGAGAAGAGCTATGGCGGCAATGGTCAGACATCTGAGCCTAACACTATCTATGAGGCAACGTCATGGGGTAGTAATATCAGCGTTACAGAGGCGGGCGTATACGACATCTACCTTAGTGTCGACCTTACACGCTACTACATCATGACTGAGGGTACAAATCCTGAGGAGGCAGTGGAGGCGTTAAAGCCAGGTGATAAGCGTTGGTCCATCTTCGGTGCATTCGAGGGTAACAACCGCGAGAGTGATGTCATGCTTGGGGTTGATGGTAAGTATCACTCGGTTAAGGGTATCAAGTTCGTCGAGGATATGTCGTTTGTTGTGCGCTGCAATGGTGGCGAGGCTGGCACTCTTGGCGTAGCATCGCCTGAGGCATATGCTGTGGAGGGTGCTATCAAGCTTGAGGTTAAGGATGACTCTAACTACGAGATTAAGGTTGCGGCTGAGGCAGGTCAGAAGTACGATATCTACTTCACATATAGCGATGATAACTACGAGGTGTGGGTAATGCCCGATGGCCAGTATCCTATCATTTGGGATAGAGTGCAGGGTGCATATATGCCTTCATACAACAACTTTATCCTCTATCTTATCACCAACGACATCGTGCTTACGCTCGACTTCACAGCGGGTAATGAGACTGTTGAAAACTATGTAATCCCTGCGGGTACTTACTACATCGGCGACACTGAGGGTACAGGTTGGTGCTTCGATATCGACTACTGTCAGGCTAAGATTCGCGGTCGCGAGGTGCCCCTCATGGATGGTTCTATGACTATTGAGCACAAGGATGGTAAGTACGATATCTTTGTCGATATGCGCACGGCTACGCTCGACGTATTGAAGATGCACTATGTTGGCGAGATTGGCTTCGACCCATTCTTCGCGAATATGGGAGGCCTCAAACTTAATAGCCCTGAAAAATAAAAAAACACAAGTTAGGATAATGAAATTACGCAGGTTATATGCATTATTAGCTCTCGTGGCAGTGCTCTTCGCTTCGTGTGGAGAGCCTGTCAGTGAGACGCCACAGCCCACTGCGCCACACCTCTCGGTAGATATTGAGGGTATCATCAGCATTGATGCCGAGGGTGGTGAAGTGGAGATTAACTACACAATCGAGAATCCCGTTGAGGGTCTTGTCCTTGAGGCGACCTCTACGAGTGTTTGGATTGGTGATATCACCATTGACGAGAGCGTATCGCTCTTTGTTGATGTCAACCACACCACGCAGAGTCGTGTCGGCATGGTCACTCTGACCTACGGCGAGGAGAGCGTCACCGTGGGCATACAGCAGGAGGGTGCTACATCTGGCAGCGAGATGCTCTTCGAGATAACATCGGAGCGTAAGATGGCCTTTAACTCTAAGGGTGGCGAGGGTACAATTCTCTACACGCTTAAAGGTGAGGATGCGACTATACTCCCCGAGATTACTTCAAACAAGGAGTGGCTCACAATCGACAATGTCACCTCTGCAGAAGCCACATTTAGCGTGGAGCGTAATAGAGCTACCGAGAAGCGTAATGCCAAGATTTCGGTAAACTACATGGGCACAGAACTCACTGTCTTTGTTGACCAGAATGCGGCAAGCGATGAGGTTACACTTAAGGTTGATAGGGCGGTGGTAAAGAGTGGCGAGACGGTTACCTTCACTGTAATCTACGAGGAGGAGGATGTTACTGCCGATGCCACAATCCACGCGAACTACACTAATGAGGAGGTCTCTAACCCCTATACTACAACCGAGAGTGGTGAGTTGTCGTTCTATGCAAAGTATAACGGTCTCAAATCGAATATATGTAGCGTTACAGTAACTCCTGCATACGCTCCTGAGTTCCCCGAGGATGCCAACCCCGAGAGTTTCGACTTCAATCAGCGCATGCTTATAGTTGACCATACGGGTCTTGGTTGTGCATATTGCCCAGGTGTGAAGCAGGCTATCCACGACACGCAGGAGAAGGCTCAATACAAGGATAAGTTTAATGTGGTCTACGCCTACACCTTCAGTTCAAATGAGGTGTGCTACTCTTCGGCAGCGCGCACATTGTGGAACTACTATGTTGGCGTATGCTCTACGGGCGATAAGCTAACAGGCTATCCAAGTTTTACCACGAACTACTGCTTCAACTACACTGGCAAGTACCAACTTGAGCAGCGCATCGACGACCTATGGGAGGAGAATCCCGCGGCATCTATAGCCTACGCTGCAGAGATTGTCGATGATAAGATTGTGGTGAGTGCTTCAGTAAAATCGTCCGTGGCGCAGAACTACAAACTCTCGTTGTGGGTGCTTGAGGATGATATCTACGCTCAGCAGACAAATGCGACGGCAGAGTGGATGAACACGCACTCAAGCGTTATGCGTGATGCCCCCACGGGAGTATCCAACTCCGACATCTCGGGTATAGACTTCGGATATATTGAGGCAGGTGCTACGTTGAGCCGCATCTTGGAGTATGACCTATTCTGCGCCAACTCATGGAAAAAGGAGAACTTTAAACTTATAGCTGTTCTCTCTGCTCCAAGTGAGCAGTATGGTGGCAAGTATGAGGTTGTGACAACGGCTATATGCGAGTTTGGCTCGTCGGTTGGCTTCGACTATAAGAGATAAGATGTATAACCTATAAAACTACAAAGACAACAATGAAAAAAATTCTCTCTTTGATTGCCCTTGTGGCAGTCGCACTCACAGCGTGCGAGACGCCTGAGGGTGGTAAAAACGAGGTTGATGCAAACCTCAAGATTAAGCTTACGTCGCAGTCTGTTATGAACTTCGAGGCTGCAGGTGGCGAGGGTGTTATCACTTATGAGTTTGAGGATGTCGATGCTACACGCGCAAATGTGGCAGAGGCGGCAACAGCTGTAGGTTGGATTAAGAATCTCACAAGCACCGAGGAGGGCAAGGTAACCTTCACTGTAGCTGCTAACGAGGAGAGTGAGGAGCGTTCTGCAACTATCAAGGTATCGTATGGCGAGTATAGCTTCCAGGTTATGGTTAAGCAGGCAGGTTCGCAGAAGGCTGACGTTAACTTCACAGCTACCCACCTCGCAGGTACTTACTGGGGTAAGTTCCCTACAACAAAGGGTTTTAACTACCTCTTAATCCTCAGCGACCAGCCCGTAGTACACTACCTCTCAAAGGCATATGGCGCTACAGAGTACCACCTCAACATCTACTCTAATGTATCTTCTGCATTCAACAGCAAGCACCGTGTGCCAGTAGGTACATACAACCTCGACCACCAGAGCACTGGTAACCCAGGCACTATCGACGCGCACAAGGATCAGAGTTACTTGCTCGGTGCTGATGGCTCGGACAACCCTTTCCAGGCGGCTACAATGGTAGTTACCGAGGAGAGCATCATCCTCGACATCACCTTCTTCAATGGCGAGACTCACCACGTGGAGTACCACGGCACAAACGCGTATGAGCCATACACCGAGGGTACTTTTGCCGATGTATACCCAGTGAGCCAGTATACCGATGATATCACCTTCGACATCACTGGTGGCCGCATCAACCTCTACTACCGTGGTGACCACTACGGCAAGGGTTGCGACGTATGGATGGTCGAGATGATCCAGGAGACTAACCCTTACAATGGTGTATATATGCTCTTCGACCTCCTCATTCCTAAGGGTTTGGGCGGTATGGATAACTTCGACTCTATCGTTGGCGACTATAAGTTCCACGACGAGAATACCACCTCTTACGAGTACACCATCCCTGTAGGTCGCTTGCGTGACGATAGCCTTCAGCTCCACGCGTGGTACTTGTGGTGCGTGAACAGCCAGATTGACATGTCTCAGGCAGCGCCTATGACATCGGGTACAGTTAAGGTGACATGCACAGATATCCAGAACTACACCTTTGAAATCGACAGCACTGACGACAATGGCAACCGTATCGTAGGTACGTTCCAGGGTACACTCCTCAACGCTTACGATCAGAAGTACGAGTAATATCAGACAACATTAATTTAATTAAATACAAATGAAAAAGCTATTTTTTATATTGACAGCAGGTCTCCTCGCGCTTACAGCTTGTGAGTCCGTGGAGCCTACACCCCAGGCAAAGGGTACTCTTGCCGTTACAGAGAAGTCTGTTGATATGGCATTCTATGGTGGTGAGGGCGTTATCAACTACACCATCACTGACGGTGCGGTGGGCGCAAAGCCCGCTGTAACTTCAAATGTGGAGTGGGTAAACAACATCACAGTTGCTGAGACTATCACTTTTAATGTTGATTTCAACAATGTTGAGGAGTCGCGCGTTGCAACACTTAATGTAGCGTATGGCGAGCAGTCGTTCGATGTATTCGTACGCCAGGCTGAGGGTATGGTTCCAGATGTAGAGTTTGTTGCTACAGCGCTTAATGGTGAGTACTTCGGTACTGGATACTCGCCAGATCCCAACTACTTCATTATCTTGTCGAAGAACGGTACTACTGGTTGGAGCGATCTCTACCTCGATACATACTACCGCTTCGACATCTATTCAAAGACTTATCCTGATGCTTCTGCAGCAAAGCCAGCTCTTCCTCATGGTGTCTATACATACGATTACCTAAACTCTGATATTGGTAATACCTTTAACTCTTTCTATAGCGTACGCTTTGAAACATTTGAGGATGGTACATACAAGGAGACAAAGATTGAGGATGGTGTAGTCATCGTTACAGAGAACAAGATTGAGGCTATTATTAAAATGGGTGATGGCAAGGTACACCGCGTAGTATATGAGGGTTCTTTGGAGCTCGGCTACATCGAGGTTCCCGAGCCTGACTACTACTCAACACTCACTGAGGACTACACATTCGACCACCCAGATGGTACTATACGTCTTAACTACTATGGTGACTACTACGGTCTCGGCGCTTCAAACTGGACTGTAAGTATGGTATTGCCTGGTACAAACATCAATGGCGACTACTTCATCATCGATATCGTAACCGACAGCCTTGAGTTCAACGCATCTAATATCGTTGGTACATACAACTGTGTTGCAGAGGAGAACGCTGCAAAGAACACCTTTATCGCAGGTTACTATGCAAATGGCTTCGGCAGCTCATGGTACTTCGTAGCAGTAGACAACTACTACGGTACAGATGATGTAGCACCTATCGTTGATGGTACTATCACAATCCGTGAGGAGGGTATTAATTTCGTCGTAGAGTTCGACTGTATGGATGACAACGGTCACAAGATTGCAGGTACTTTC
>JAZRAW010000128.1:0-1967 GCA_045634765.1 Alistipes sp. | reverse complement strand
CGCGCGCTTTTAGGCATTAACTTCGTGGCACCCACGATATACACCTACTGTCGCCATATCGGACATGAGGATTATGCTGAGCGTAGTCTAAGGTTGTTGGCAGCCCTTCCTGCGGAGGATAACCGCTACATTAAGCAGTGGGCGCAATATAACATAACACCCAAGAGTGCCTTAGAGAGTCAGGCGCTACTGCACCTTGCACTAAAGAGATAGCTCTACAAAGGAGAGTGAGTTGGTTGTATAGGTGTTGTCACCACAAGCAGTAAAAAAAAACCGAGTAAGCCGTTGCCTACTCGGTTTTCTTTGTGATTGTATGTCGCGTTGTACTACTTGACATCTACATATGTGTAGTTTGCAACATCTGCTGAATCGCTCTTATATACAATCATCTCCTCCAAGTAGAGTGTACCGAAGTTACCATTCTTATCCTTTGCCACAGCAACAATAGTGTACTCCTTCTCGTACTCGAGTGTGAAGTAGCAGTTGTGGTAGAGGTTCTTGATGTGCTTCTCCTGAGCCACCTCAGCAAGCCACTGAGACTCCTTCTGCCAGTCGATAACGCGAGTATCTACCATGTAGTATACTGTGTCACCCTCCTGAACGCCGTTGATAGTCATAGGCACGAGAGCGTAGTTCTCATATGCTGCATAGTCGCCCCAGTGTTCTGCGTCAACAGCAGCTACCTCTGCCAAGTTGAAGTGCTCGGTATAAGAGAATGTGATGTTCGATGTGCCTGGGACGTCAGACATAAATGTAAACTCCTTAACGAAGATACGAGTATTGGGTGTCTCACCATCAACGCCGAATGCCAAAGCCACGAAGGTAACACCTGGCTGACCCTTAGTGTAGTTGAGATCTGTAGAGCCAACAGCGGTGTATGGGTTGATGTAGCCATTAGCCTCGAATGCTGCGAAGCGCTCAGCGTCTGTTGAGCCACATGCGAGGTACTGCTCTTTAGTAAGCACTGTACGACGGAATGTAGCGGTAGGATCGCTTGCTGTAAAGTAGATGTCGGCAGTTGTCCTGAAGATGTTCTTAACCTCAATGTCGATAGTTACGCCAGAGTCTGCAACACTCTCTGTTCTAATCTTCTCGGTTACGATCTCGGTAGCAGTGAAGGCTGTCTCAGGGTTTACAGCAAATACATAGAATACATACTCTGTATCGCCCTTAAGCTCGTTGTACTCGATAGTCTGTGTACCCTGCTTGCAGAGGTCAGCAATGATTGACGAAGGCTGGTAACCCATGTTGCGCTTCATTGTAACCTGCTCGTTCCAGCGGCGTGGGAAGATCTCCTCAGGTTTAACGTCGCTACCGAAGTATGAATTAAAGTCATCCATAGACCAGCACTCAGTGTAGTAGTATGTCTCTGGATTCTCGGTTGTCACAGTCTGTGTGATGTGAGCACCGTGAACCTCGAAACTCATAGAGATGTTCTCGTCGATGTTCTGAACCTTTGCGGTGCGGATGGTCTCGGTGTAAACCTCGCCATCTGTAGCCTGGCCATTCGAGAGGTTGATGTGGTAGCAATATACAACATACTCAGTGTCGGGCACGAGGTCTGTAAAGTCTACGATAGCATTGCCCTTACGTGTGATGTTCTGCAAGTAGTTGAGCAATGTCTGAGATGCTGCGTATGCCTCATCAGCAATAGCGTCGAGGTCGTAGTTGATGATACCCTCGTCGTAGATAAGACCGAAGGCCTCCATGTGTGCCTTGGTGTATGTGCGGCAGATGTATGCAGTCTCCTTATCGGCGGGTGTTACATCGATAGAGAGTGATGTAGGATCATTTGCAAGAACCTCATAAGTGAAGGTCTCGACATCCGATGCCTCCTGCTTTACCACGATCTCCTCGCCGTTCTTTGCGCCTGTGTAGAGCACCTTAATCTTAGTCTCGCGAGCCTCCTTCTTGTAGTTTGGGGCTACGGTGAACTTAATCATGCCGTAGGTTGCTGTGCTAAGATT
>JAZRAW010000127.1:0-5431 GCA_045634765.1 Alistipes sp. | reverse complement strand
CGGAATGCCTCTACGTCGGCAGCTGTCTGCGGTGCAAAGGCCTCAATTTCAGCTAATAGCTCGTTGATTTTGTTAATCATATTATTCGTTTTATTTATTGGCTTGTCGTGGTTGTGAGAGTTGCGCTCCCACCAATTTACTGCCCTATAACCAATTGAACTTCAGTGGTTAAGCCTATTTCAATCGGTGTACATGGGTATATTATCGGACAAATATACAAAAAAATCTCGAATCTGCCTTTACATCGCGCGATAATTTCTGTACTATATTTACGCTTTTCTTAATTTTTTTATTATATTGTATTGAAAAATTTTATACCTTTGCGTTGTATTTGTATAATATCGTGTTGAGCGAAATTTTTTCTAACTAAATAAAATATTTGTAATATGATTAATTACAAGGATTTGGGCCTCGTGAACACACGCGAGATGTTCAAGAAGGCAGTTGATGGTGGCTACGCAATTCCTGCATTCAACTTCAACAATATGGAGCAGCTTCAGGCTATCATCATGGCATCGGCAGAGACTAAGTCTCCCGTGATTCTTCAGGTATCAAAGGGTGCTCGTCAGTATGCTAACCAGACCCTTCTCCGCTACATGGCTGAGGGTGCTGTTGAGTATGCTAAAGAGCTCGGCTGGGAGAATCCCCAGATTGTTCTTCACCTCGACCACGGCGACAGCTTCGAGACTTGCAAGAGCTGCATCGACATGGGCTTCTCTTCAGTTATGATTGACGGCTCACACCTCCCCTACGAGGAGAACGTTGCCCTCACAAAGAAGGTTGTAGAGTACGCACACCAGTTCGACGTAACAGTTGAGGGTGAGCTTGGCGTATTGGCAGGCGTTGAGGATGAGGTATCTGCAGCTGAGAGCCACTACACTAAGCCTGAGGAGGTTGTAGACTTCGTAACAAAGACTGGTTGCGACTCTCTCGCTATCTCTATCGGTACTTCACACGGTGCTTTCAAGTTCACTCCAGAGCAGTGTACACTCGACCCTGAGACTGGTCGTCTCGTTCCTCCTCCCTTGGCATTCGACGTTCTCGCAGCTATCGAGGAGCAGCTTCCTGGCTTCCCCATCGTTCTCCACGGCTCATCATCAGTTCCCCAGGACGAGGTTGACACAATCAACAAGTTCGGTGGTGCCCTCAAGGCTGCAGTAGGTATTCCTGAGGAGCAGCTTCGCAAGGCCGCTAAGAGCGCAGTTTGCAAGATTAACATCGACTCTGACTCTCGTCTCGCTATGACAGCAGCTGTTCGTGAGGTCTTCGCTAACAAGCCCGCAGAGTTCGACCCACGTAAGTACCTCGGTCCTGCACGTGACAACATGAAGAAGCTCTATATCCACAAGATTAAGGAGGTGCTTGGTTCTGATAACAAAGCATAATTTAGCACGATAAGGCAGCATTTGCTGCCGCTAACAAAAGAAAATGGGAATGGGCAGTACGCCATAGTACAGCCCATCCGCATTTTTTTTGCCGAGCGTTGCAACTACTACCTTCTCCTGCTAAATCAAGTTTCTTGTGATAAGGGGTCATCTGCGACCTCTCAATCAATAGCCAGAATGGGACGTACGTCAAGTACTACCCATCCTGGCTATTTTCATGTCGAGGCCACATCTAACCCCTTCTGACAAGAAATTTCTTGTGATAGTGGCGCATCTGCGACGCTTCAATCAAATCCCCGAATGGGACGTACATCAAGTACTACCCATCCTGGCTATTTTCATGTCAGCGCCACATCTGCACCACTCTGACAAGAAATTGGGTTGTGGTTAGAAGAGACCAAGAGACCAAGAGACCAATGGACCAAGGAAAGATGCTATCACCTACTGTCCGCGACCTCGTTTTGGTCTCACGGTCCTCGTTTTGGTCTCACGGTCCCATAGAACAGTATATAATTCCAAAAAAATATGGACCCGCCCGAGGACGAGTCCATATCTATCAGAGTGTTATGCCGTTACTCGAAGTATACCTCCTTCGAGCCGCTCAATCTGCCGTCGACATATATCTCAACCGAGTATGTGCCCTTAGTGAATGAACCGTCGTAGAAGATACTTACAGGCACCGACTCATTCTCATAGTCCACCTTACGCACTGCCGAAGCACGCATCTCATCACCCTCAAAGTTAAAGAGGATTACATCCTGCGACGTTAGCAAGTAGCCGTCAGGACCCGTGATGCGCACATATACGCTCTTCTCGCCTGGCTCGGCAAGTTCATTTGCTGTGAGGTCGAAGTCCACGCGGAGGCGCTCAGCCATCTTGATGCGTTTAACCTCCTTAGATTTGCCATTGAGAGCCACCATGCGTATGCCGCTGGCCTGGATAACAGAGCCAATGCGCACCTTGGTGTTAAGCTCGTCGGCACGCTCCTCGGCAACATCTGCACGCATCTGCGCTGTGCTTATATCTCGCTTATACTGTATATTCTCAGCCTGAAGGTTGCTGTTGATGGTGTTGAGCGAGTCGATCTGTCGGAGGTATCCCTTCATCACTTCGCGCAACATAGTGACCTCTTTCTTATACTTTGCAAGCTGCTCATAGTTGTATGTCTTCTCACGCTGCAACTGCTCAAGCATGATTACCGCCTCCTGATACTTAAGCATCATCGTGTCGTTCTGATCCTTCAACCCCTCGAGCTCCGTAACGAGGTCCTCGGCACTGCGCTGAAGCATGGCATTCTCATCCTCAAAGAGGCGGCGTGCCGACTCGGCAATCTCGAGCTTCTCCTCCAAGGACTTCATGCCACCCGTCTTAGCAAAGAATATTCCGCAGTATATAGCCGTGGGTACGAGTAGCACAGCCAACACTATAGCGGCGATTTTGAAGCCATTAGCGGTGCGCTTCTGTCGCGCAATCTCAGCCTCGTAGTCATCTATAACATTGTCGTCATAGTTGTCGTAACCCTCATCCTTAGCATCGCTATTCTCGTTTGCGACAACATCTGTTGTGGGTGTTGTTTTCTTCTCTGCAACAACCTCGGTCTGTGGTGCGACGGTGGGCTCTGCCTCACCGCCATTCTGCGCTTCATCCTTGATAAAGGAGTCGCCAACGGTGGGTTGTGCGCTACGCTCGCGCAAGATATCATTAAGTGTGCGTGGTTTATTCTCTGCTGCTGCATCAGCAACTGTTGGCTGAGCACTCTGCTCGGGAACACCCGTAGGAGCGCCACAGCTTGGGCAGGTTGCTGTCTTGCTTGAGGCAAGATTACCACATTTACTACATCTTATAAGTGCCATATTGTCTAAGTATTACTCTAATTTGCGTGCAAAGATAACGCAAAAAACTCTCTTTCTATTACGATATATCCGAAAAATCTATGCGCTCGCGCTTATGGTGCCTATCGCGTAGCTCCCTTAGCTGCGTATTTGCTGGTTGCTCAAGGCGTGGGTCGCTGCGTAGTATGGCTATGGCGTCGTTACGCGTAAGCTCCATAATCTGGGTGTCGGTAGCGAGGTTTGCGATGTTTAGCTCAAAGGCATCACCGCTCTGCTGTGTGCCGTGTATGTCACCTGCGCCACGCAGCTTGAGGTCGAGTTCTGAGAGCTCGAAGCCGTCGTTCGTAGCACACATGGCATCGAGGCGTGCGCGTCCCTCCTTCGAGAGCTTCTCGCCCGACATAAGTATGCAGTAGGACTGGTTGCCACCGCGTCCCACGCGTCCACGCAGCTGGTGCAGCTGCGAGAGGCCGAAGCGCTCGGCAGACTCTATGACCATCACCGTGGCGTTGGGCACATCCACACCCACCTCAATAACCGATGTCGCCACGAGAATATCAGCCTCGCCACTCTTAAACTGCTTCATAGCAGCATCCTTATCTTCGGGGCGCATCTTACCGTGACACACCGTGATGCGGTACTTCGGTAGTGGGAAGTCGCGCGAGAGCGACTCGTAGCCATCTTCAAGGTCTTTGTAGTCCATCTTCTCCGACTCCTTGATAAGAGGATACACCACATAGACCTGTCGCCCTTTGGCTATCTCGTTGCGGAGGAAGCCGAACATCTTGAGGCGCAGTGAGTCGAAGTAGTGGTATGTGCGTATGGGTTGTCGGCCTGGGGGCAACTCGTCAATTACCGATACCTCCAAGTCGCCGTAGAGTGTCATAGCGAGTGTACGCGGTATGGGTGTTGCCGTCATCACAAGGATGTGGGGTGGCTGCTGGTTCTTTGTCCATAGCTTTGCGCGCTGCTCCACGCCGAAGCGGTGCTGCTCATCTATGACGACATAGCCGAGGTTGGCAAACTGCACCCTGTCCTCAATAAGGGCGTGCGTGCCTACAAGGATGTTTACCTCGCCCGAGGCTATGCCCTCGAGGGCCGCGCGGCGCTCTCTCACCTTTGACGAGCCAGTGAGTATGGCAACCCTGACATTGAGCCCCTCGGCAAAGCGTACCATAGAGGCGTAGTGCTGGCGTGCAAGAATCTCCGTGGGTGCCATGATGCAGGCCTGGAAGCCGTTGTCCACTGCTAAGAGCATCGACATAAATGCCACCATTGTCTTGCCGCTACCCACATCGCCCTGCAGTAGGCGGTTCATCTGCTTGCCCGATATCATGTCGGCGCGTATCTCCTTAATTACGCGCTGCTGCGCCCCCGTAAGTGAAAAGGGTAGCTTCTCCTTAAAAAAGGTGTTAAACGCCTCACCCACACGCGGAAAGATGAAGCCCCCGCCACGCTGCTGCCTATCTGTGCGGCGCGCCTGTATCGTGAGCTGCACGCCCAATAGTTCGTCATATTTTAGACGGTAGCGTGCTTGGCGTAGTAGTTCGTTGGATTGCGGAAAGTGGATGTTGTATATCGCCTCGCGTAGCGACATCAGCCCATTGCGCTGGCGTAGCTCCTGGGGTAGGGGGTCGCTATAAGCCTTGGGGTCGCCCTCCACGATGTGCCATGCGTTCTGCACTATGGTGTGCATAGCCTTGAGCGGTATCGCCGAGGATAGCTTCTCTGTGGTGGAGTATATGCCCTGAAAGCCACTCTCCTCCTTGCGTGATAGCACCTGCTCTATGGGCTCTATCTCGGGGTGTACGAGGCTCAGGCGCCCCTTGAATATCGAGGGGCGGCCAAAGACCATATACTCGCGCTGTAGCTCTATGCGCTTCTCCACCCACTTTATACCCTGAAACCATACTAACTCGGCAGAGCCTGTGGGGTCGGTAACCTCTACCATGAGGCGGCGCTTGGCACCCTCACCTGTGAATGACTTACCCACTACGCGGCAGCGAATGCGCACATAGGTGGTCTCCATCGACTCATCTATCTCCGATATGCGGAAGGTGCGTGTGCGGTCGATGTAGCGATAGGGGTAGCGGGCGAGCAGGTCGCCAATGGTGCGTACGCCCACCTCGCGCTCGAGGAGGCGTGCGCGTACCTCGCCCACACCGCCGACATACTTTATCTCTCGACGAAGTATCTCCGACATCGCTACAAAGT
>JAZRAW010000126.1:0-5734 GCA_045634765.1 Alistipes sp. | reverse complement strand
TGCTGTAATTGTCATAATAATATGGTTTTATAGTTAATTTATATATCCTACAAGTGTGATGTTGCCATTCATACAACCGCGCAAAGATAGTAAAAAAAAATAGTAATGAGAAATTTTTCCTATATTTGCGTAGTTTTTGTGACGCACATAGTACTAATTAAGCATTATGACTATGATAGATAAGCAGCATGGTCTGCCCGAGAGTACGACATTCTCGGCTGACGACAGAAGATTTATGCATATGGCGATAGAGCTCTCGGAGAGGAATATCGATGAGGGCGGTGGCCCCTTTGGTGCGGTCATCGTCAAGGATGGTAGGGTGGTAGCTACGGGTGCCAACCGCGTAGTGCCCAATAACGACCCCACAGCGCATGCCGAGGTTGTGGCGATACGTAATGCGTGCCGCGAGTTGGAGACCTTCGACCTCTCGGGATGCACTGTGTATGCCTCATGCGAACCATGCCCCATGTGCCTAAGCGCCATATACTGGGCGGGCATCGACCGCATATGCTATGCCAACACGAAGCGCGATGCCGCGGCTATAGCCTTCGACGACTCGTTCATCTATGACCAGCTACGCCTGGACTACGACCGCCGAAGCATCCACTGCGAGCACTTCATGCGCGATGAGGCCCTTGCTGCCTTCCGCAAGTGGGAGGACAAAACTGACAAGGTTGAGTACTAACTAATTAGTAATGAGTAATTAGCAATTAGTAATGACACACACACTAATAGCGTCATTCCGAGGAGCGTAGCGACGTGGGAATCTCCTCAATGACAACACTCTATCAACGGTGTCTCTTGTCGGCTTCGAGGAGATGCTTCGCTTTCGCTCAGCATGACATATAGTGCGAATGAGATTGCCACGTCGGGCAATGCCCTCCTCGCAATGACGGTGTAAAGCATCAGCCTCGCAATGACGGAGTATAGCATCACCCTTGCAATGACATACTACAACACTTAAAAACAATAAGACTATGAACCTAAAATATAATGTTGAAGACCGCCTGCCTATTGGCCAATTAGCCGTCTATGCTTTGCAGTGGTTCGTGCTCTGCATCGCCGTTGTCTCTACGAGCGTCTTCGTGGCGACAGGTACGCCCGAAGAGAGGCTCTTCTTCTCGCAGAAGCTCTTCGCCGTTACGGGCATTGCGGGTCTCATGCAGGTGGTGTGGGGACACCGTCTGCCTATCGTTGTTGGTCCCGCCGCAGTGCTCCTTGTGGGCGTCATGGCGTCGCTCAACGCCAATGCCGATGTCTCGGCGATATACAGCTCTATAGCTATTGGCGGCGTGCTAATCACGCTTCTCACGATAGGTGGCCTTATGAGCTATGTTCAGCGCATCTTCACTCCACGCATTGTTGTCGTGATACTTATGCTTATTGCCACTACGCTTGCACCAACCATCACAAATCTAGTCTTTCCTTCGACTGGTCGACTAGCTGCGCAGATCGAGGAGAAGAGTACGCTACTTAAGGCGGTAGATGAGGGCTTGGTTGTGGCTTCCAAGCAGGCTGTGACCGAGGCGGAGATGGCTATTGAGGTCTTGGAGGGTCAAGTTGCCGCCATGCATAATCAGCATATCTTTGCCCTTATTTTTGCCGTTGTAGGTGTGGTGCTTATGGTCGTTGCCAACCGCAACCTTAAGGGCGTTGCCAAGAGTCTCGTTATTCCCGTTGCTCTTGTCGTGGGTAGTGCTGCCTATTTCGTTATATTTGATGCTCCGCAGCATGTCTCTACTGCTGCCTCATGGCGCGGTCTCTTTATCGAGGAGTTTGTCTTCGACTGGAGCCTTGTTGTGGCGTTTGTGATTTGCTACGTCGCCCTTGCAATCAACGATATAGGCTCTATGGAGTCGTTGGGCGCTATGCTTGGCGTTAAGGATATGGATAAGCGCATGAAGCGCGGTATAGGCATTACGGGCGTTATGAACATCGTCGCTGGCTCGATGGGCGTGTTGGGCCCTGTGAACTACTCTATG
This sequence comes from Alistipes sp., assembly GCA_045634765.1. Taxonomy (GTDB): domain Bacteria; phylum Bacteroidota; class Bacteroidia; order Bacteroidales; family Rikenellaceae; genus Alistipes. The sequence goes on along the minus strand of JAZRAW010000126.1, from coordinate 3,752 downwards.
AGTCCTGGTGTTATCGCCTCTACGGGGTGTGCCTCGCGCTACGCCCTCATCCCCGCTACGCTACTTTTGGCGGCGTGTGCCCTCTTCCCCGATGTAATATGGGTGCTCACGGCAATCCCCTCACCCGTGATAGGTGTGATATTGCTATTCTTGATGGGCACGCAGCTTGCCGCATCGTACGAGATGATGCACTCCACACGCTCGGCTACCACCTTTGCCGATGCCCTCACCATAGGTCTCCCCATCATGGTTGCCATGCTCTTCCAGCTCATGCCTAAGGGCGTTGCTCCCGCGGTCATCCAGCCCCTCGTGGGCAATGGCTTTGCCATGGGCGTTATCATGGTGATGATTATGGAGCACATCATCAACCGCCCAAAAGGAGGGAATTAGCAATTAGAAATGAGCAATTAGTAATGATATTATGAATGTCATTCTGAACGAAGTGAACGTTGCGATTAAGCCGAGTGCAGAACAAGTTCACTTGTTATGCCGAGGCGGAGCAAGGTCGAGGAACTCAAGAATCTCCTCAATGACAATACACCATGAACGTCATTGCGAACACTCACAACGTCATTGCGAACACTCACTATGTCATTCTGAACGAAGTGAAGAATCTCAGGGCCTCTGAGACGGTGGATGGTAGTGCAAACCTCGAGATGCTTCGCTTTCGCTCAGCATGAACAGAGGGCTGCGATGGGCGTTGTTGCGGACTGGGTATGACTGGGTAGATTAATGGTCTCTCCCTAAACTCCCTACTACTCCCTAATCTCCCCACAAGACCCCATGAAACCAAGATGTCAGGCGCTGCCCGAGACTTCTCTCGGTCTCATTGGTCTTAACAGAGCGAAGCGACGTGGAAATCTCCGATAACAAGCAATGATTAATAATTAAGGGGCGGAAAGTTGTTAAATAGAAATTGTTTAATTACCTTTGCGCCCTGATTTTTTTAGCAATCACAATATATTAATATAACTAACCCAAATTTTTGCCAATATGAGCGATTGGTTTAATAGTGTGTTTCTGGGACCCTCAGTAGCACATACGGTATTCATCTTAGCGATTGTCATTGCCTCGGGTTTGGCATTGAGTCGCATCAAGATTAAGGGTATTTCGTTGGGTATGACCTGGATTCTCTTCACGGGTATCGCAGCAGGTCATGTGCTCGGTATGTTCGACGCATCGGATGCTATCCACCACGACACCCTCCACTTTGTCAAGGAGTTTGGTCTCATTCTCTTTGTCTTCTTTATCGGTCTGCAGGTGGGACCCTCGTTCTTCTCATCACTCAAGGGTGGTGGTTTGAAGCTTATCTGCCTCGCAGCCCTCGTAATCCTGCTTGGTGCTGGCGTAACCCTCGCCATCCACTTCATCACTGGCGAGCCATTGCCTACGATGGTGGGTATCATGTCGGGTGCTGTTACCAACACCCCTGGTCTTGGTGCTGCACAGCAGGCATTTGCCGACTCAGGTATCGACAATGAGGAGCTAACTAAGTCTATATCACTTGGTTACGCTGTGGCATACCCCTTGGGTGTTGTCGGCATCATTGCCACAATCATCATCATGCGCTATGCCTTGCGTGTCGACTTCAAGAAGGAGGATGAGGCACTCAAAGCGTTGAGCAACGAGGCTAACTTGCCACACCGCTACTCTGTTGAGTTTACCAACGAGATGCTTGAGGGTAAGACTATTGCCATTGCGCATATGCTTATCAACCGCCAGTTCGTGGTGTCGCGCATCATGCACCCATCGGGTGAGATTGTTATGGCAGATGGTAACTCTAAACTCGCTATCGGCGACAAGTTGCGTGTCATCTGCTCGGAGGAGGATAGCGAGGCTATTCTCGCCTTCTTCGGTCACCCCATTGAGATGACAGCAGACGAGTGGGGCGCAACAGCTATGCAGTCTACGCCTCTCGTGTCGCGCCGCATTCTCATCACACGCGAGGAGATTAACGGTAAGAAGTTCTCAGATTTGCGCCTTCGCACTCGCTACGGCATCAACATCACTCGCGTACACCGTGCTGGTGTCGACCTTCTTCCCTATCAGGGTATGGAGCTTCAGGTGGGTGATAAGGTTATGGTCGTAGGTCCTGAGGCTGCCGTTGCACAGGCCGAGAAGGTCTTGGGTAACTCACTCAAGAAGCTCGACCACCCCAATTTGTTGCCCGTATTCTTGGGTATCGCACTCGGTGTATTGCTCGGCACACTACCCCTTATGAATGTACCACAGCCCGTTAAGCTCGGTCTTGCGGGTGGTCCCCTCATCATCGCTATCTTGTTGGGTAAGTATGGCCCTCACTTCGGCCTTGTTACCTACACTACGATGAGTGCTAACCTCATGCTTCGCGAGATGGGTCTTGCTCTTTTCCTCGCTGCTGTAGGTATTGGCGCTGGTGATGGCTTTGTGAATGCTGTCGTTGATGGTGGTTATAAGTGGGTAGGCTATGGTGTCCTTATCACCGTTATTCCTCTTGTCATCGTGGCACTTATCGCACGTCTCAAGTTCAAGATTAACTACTACACTATGATGGGTATGATGTCGGGTGCTATGACCGACCCCCCAGCGCTTGGCTTCTCAAGCACATCTGCGGGTAACGATATGCCTGCTATGGGCTACGCTACGGTATACCCCGTTGTTATGTTCTTGCGTGTGCTTACCGCACAGATGATTATGCTCTTTGCTATCCCTGCTCTTGTCGCTATGCAGCCCGCAGATAAGATTGTTGACCCTGTCGAGGATGGTAGCAACGTGGAGGGTGTCGCTGTGGGCGATGCACAGGGCAATGTTGCCGATGTGGAGTTCCCTGCTGATTCATTGAGCCAGCAGTAGGATTAGATAACCCACTTTAGATAATAAGTTAATAGCGGACTTTCGAGCCCGCTATTACTTTTTTTATTTAGAGGATGTTAGTGCTATTAGGATGGAAGGTTTTACTCCCTAAACTCCTTACGAGAGGAGTGTAGTCTTTTACGCTACATAATATATAAGTATGGCCTCGCATACATAACGCAGACATTTACCCACTAACAACCACCATGCCGTCGGCCAAAATTTAGCTTTGTAGAAACCTAACACTATGGCAAAGACATCTCCAACGACGGGTACCCACGATATGATTGCTAAAAAGGGTCCCCATCTATCTGCCAACCTCTTATGCTTGACTATCGTCTCGTGCTTGACCCTGAAGTACTTCTCTAACCATTCGGTCTTGCCGAGCCAACCCATCCAATAGCTTATAAGTCCACCCACCCAGTTGCCGAGTGTCGCTGTTACGACAATGCCCACGGGACTGCATCCCGCCGCCACGAGACCCATCAATACTGCATCGGAGCTGAAGGGTAGTATTGTTGCTGCGAGTAGTGCGCTGAGGAACATGCCGTAGTATCCCCAGTCGAGAAGTATCACTTCGAGTTGATCAAACCACTCCATGTTGTACACATTCTATCTATACTGCAAAGATAGAATAAAAACCGATATGCCACTCTATAATGGTGCCAAAATGAAGAAAAAGTAAAAAAAAGTGTGTCGGGAATGTCGAAAATTGAAAAAAAATATCTACTTTTGTTGTTGGTTGTGGTATATGTTTGCCGCCCCGCATGTGTATATTATTGAACCTGAAACATATAACTAACGTTAAACAATCAAATGAAGCGCATTTTGGTCGTAGGTGCCGGTGGTCAGATTGGATCTGAGTTGGTGCCATATCTTCGCTCAATCTATGGTGCATCGAATGTCGTTGCTACCGATGT
>JAZRAW010000125.1:0-6845 GCA_045634765.1 Alistipes sp. | reverse complement strand
ATGTAAACAGCCGTAAGGTATTGTAAAAAAGTGGGAGTGAATAAAAAGATGTAGTTTTAGGCTTGCGAAGCCCGAAAAAGCGGAGTTTACTAAAGCGTAAATGAGCATTTTGAGGGCAAGCGTAACGACAAAATACACTTTCTATTCACTCTCAATTTTTGTTTTATAGCGTATCACATCAATCATTGATGCTCACTATCGTCCCATTCACTGTAGGGATGAGAGCGCAGATGAGAGTTGTAAAAACGCTTCTCGCCAGTCACCTCACGGCCAAGCCACTCTGGTAATGATGGAACCTCATCCTCTGTGCTTAACTCAATCTCTGCAACAACAAGGCCCTCATTTGCACCGCGAAACTCATCTACCTCGATGGTGTGACCAGCGTAGTCGACATAGTATCGCACCTTATCTATAACGGCACCCTCGGAGAGCTGAAGCAACTCCATTGCATCTTTGGTGTCAATCTCTGTCTCCCACTCAAAACGCGATAGCCCGCCATTGTGAGAGGGGCCCTTGATTGTGAGCCATGCCCCCTTGTCACCAATACGAACGCGTACTGTGCGCTTACCCGAAGCTATGTACCCCTGAATTATATGTAAAGAGTTGTGGGCGAGATGTTTATACTCGCCCACAACCAAATATTTACGCTCTATCTCCTTTGCCATATTACATCTCAGGAGCAAACATAGGATCCCACGATGGAAGCATGATAGGTTTCTGCTCCAAGAGTCTCAATGTCTCCTCGGGGAAGTACTTCTTGTCTACAACAACACGGAACATATACTCCTCAAACCACTCATCTGTCATGATAAGGTTACCCTGCCAGCCAGCTTGTGGGCCCCAGCTATTCTCTACCATCCACTTTGTTGGGTTACCATTCTCATCCAAGTCAACAGCGATGAGCGTCATAGCGTGAGATGAACCACTTGCAAAGGTGCGCACACGCTCCTCCTTAGTCATTGGGAAATCTACGCCCATAAGAGACTCATAGTCGAAGTTGTTGATGTCGAGTGTACCCTTCTTTGAGAGGAGATACTTACCCACGTCGCAAGAGAAATACATCGCTGTATTATCCTTGATTGAGGCAATAGCGAGTGCCTTAACCTCATCGATGGGGAGGTTCAAATATACCCAGTTGTCACCATCATATACATGGCGGTCATACTCAATCTCATATACCTTGTAGTACTCGCGGGTAGGATCGTTCATAACCATCACGAAGTCATTCTCAAGGTCGAGGTCGCCGAAGTATTCAGCATAGAACGACTGGGGTGTGTAGGTCTTTGTTACGATAGCGTTGCCATCCTTGTCGCGAAGTGTCCACTCGAACTCGGTGGGAGGCACGCCATAAGCACGAACAAGCATAGAGTAGATCTCGGTAAGCATCTCGGTCTTGCGTGCTATAGTCGCGCGACGATCCTTCTGTGCACGAAGCTCAAGACCAAACTCTCGGAGCTTGAGCTGAAGAAGATAGCCCACCTGTGATGTATTGTTCGACTGATATGTCTCAGGCATAATCTCAGCGGGAACAACACCATATTTCATAACGAGGTTTGACACACCTGTGAACTGACCACCATCATTCAAGGGGTTCTTAAACAACCACTCTACCTGACGATCCTCCATAGGGAGGTGCTTGGTGTCGATAACAGCCTGAAGGAAGAGGTTTGCCTTCTCAAGCTGGTCATAGAAGAATATGTAGTTCTGAGAGAACTCCATCGTTGCGAGGTTCTGCTCATCTATCATCTTAGCACGCAATACGTTGAGTCCTGTAAATATCCAGCAACGACCCGACTGATGCTGGTCTGTAATACCGCTTGTGTGCACACGATGAGAGAAGTGTGTGTCAATCATTGCAAGGTTGTCGGCATTTGTTGCGAGCTCCGAAATAGAGTTCTGCGCCATAGCATTACGCGCTGCGCGCTCTGCCTCGCTATTTGTGTAGCCCTGGCGAATCTCACTCATCATTGCATCAGAGATGCCACCATTGTCCTGCTGGGCAGATACTGTGCCGATGGCCATTACAGCCATAGCAAGTGTAATTAATCGTTTCATGGTTTTTAGTTATATGGTTATATTTTCATTTTAATAAAAGTCTCAACTGAGACCAATTACAGCCACAAATATACTGAAAAAAATATTAATAACGTCACGAAATATACGCATATAGCACATTTTTTTGTATATTTGCACGAATATTGTTTATTCCGCACACGGAGTGTGGTTGGCAAACAGAACCCAATGTTACTCAACGATAATAAATCTAAAATCTAAGTGATGTTTAAGAGCCGATACATCAAACTCTTGGCACTTGTAGCCATGCTTCTGCTTGGTGCATGCAATGCACAGCGCAACGTTCTCTATTTACAGGACTTAGAGAATGGCTCAGAGGTTGTACTTCCCGACAACTATATCATACGCCTCAAGCCCTTCGATCAGATTACAATGGTCGTCAACAGCCGAAACCCCGAGTTGGCACGCCCCTTTAACTCCTCAACAAGCTATAATGCACTCACAGGCACAAACGTAACAAGTGCTATGGGCGAAGATAGCCTCCAGGTACTCACAATTGATGAGCATGGATATGTCACACTCCCCATCATTGGTAAGATTAAGTGTGAGGGCATGACCCGCCATGAACTTGCAACAGAGGTTGAGAGGCGCATTATCGAGGGTGGTTACCTTGCCGACCCACATGTAAATATCCGTTTTGCAAACCTAACGATATCGGTGATTGGTGAAGTTAATAAGCCTGGTCGCTACTCCATTAACATGGACCAGATGACAATCCTTGAGGCTCTCGCCTTAGCTGGCGACATGACCATTTATGGTAATCGTAGCGAGGTGGCTGTAGTTCGAGAGCGCGATGGAAAGAGTATAATCACGAAATTGGATTTACGCTCAAGCGACATCTTCTCATCGCCATGCTACTACCTCGAGCAGAACGATGTGATAATTGTGAGCCCCAACAAGTATAAAGCGGCAACATCTGAGATAAATCAGAATCGCTCGTTCTGGATTTCGCTCGCCTCAACAACCATATCGCTCGCAACGCTAATCTTGATGATTGTAAGAAAGTAGCAAAATTATCTCCCCCACACTCATTTATATCCTTAACCTTATGTCACAGCTGAGAGAGGAGACCCGTAGCGTGAACACAAAGAGTGTTCGTAAATTTAGCCTACAGGACTTTATACGTCTAATACTCCCGAATTGGTATTGGTATCTTGCATCGCTCATACTATTTATGTGCGGTGCGGTGTTATATCTTGAGATTACACCACCAAAGTATATGCGTCAGGCTACGGTATTAGTCAAAGATTCGCGTAAAGGTTCAGGCACGGAGGTTACCGCCTTTAGCGACATCTTGGGTGGCATAGGACGCCGTTCGGTGGATAACGAGCTACACATCTTCGAGTCGCGCAGACTTATGGAGAGTGTCGTTGTGCGCTATGATTTGACAACACAATATACCGTCAAGGAGAGACTTCGCACCGTAGATTTATATGGCAGATGCCCCATGTTGGTTAAGTTCACCGATGAGAATAACGATGCTACGGGCTCGTTCACCTATCGTGTCGAGGCAAATGACAGGGTGCGCATCGGAAACTTTAGCAATAATGAAGGATTTGCGGCAACGGTTTCACCTGGCGACACAATAGCTACGCCATTGGGAAATATCACACTTATTGAAACTCCATATGTAGATGACCATCGCGAGGTCATGGTGTCGAAGCTGCCATTGAACAATGTCGTGGAGGCGTATCGCAGTAGACTAAAGTGTGAGATTGCCGATAAGCAAGCATCAATCATTTATATCACGATGACTGATGAGGTGCCACGTCGTGCCGAGGATGTCATCAACGGTATAATTGACGCATATAACATTGATGCCATTAGCGATAAGCAGGAGATTTCGCGCCTCACTGAGCAGTTTATTAGCGATCGACTCGTATCTTTAGGCGAGGAGCTTAACATTGCCGATGCCGAGGTTGCGGAGTATCGTAGAAGCAACCAGATATACAACCCCGTAGAGAGTACTACGATGGGCGCGGAGGAGCTACAGCAGCTTAGAAGTAGCGCGCTATCGCTTGAGGCCAACCTTGAGATGGCGAAGTACATATATGCTTATATCACCGAGGATGGTGATGAACTTCGCCTAATTCCAGCATCTACAGCTATGGCGAGTGGCATGTCGCAGGCGTTGACAGCACAGATTGAGACCTACAACAATAACCTCTTGGAGTATCAGCGTCTCGCGAATGAGGAGTATCCCAACAACCCAATTATTATTGACCTTGGGGCGCAGCTCATCTCCATGCGTGCATCGATTATTTCATCGCTCGATTCGCACATAGCAACGCTCATGCTACAAATCGACCAGATTAATCGTGAGCAGATGAGTGCTGATAGTCGCATGGATGCCTCACCACATAAGGAGCGCGAGTTGCAGTCTATCGTACGTTTGCAGAAGGTAAAGGAGGAGTTGTACATCTACCTCCTCACCAAATTGGAGGAGAATGCGCTTGTAGGAGCTACGGCAGAGAGCAATGCCCGTATTATTGACACGGCATATGGTAGCGACAAACCGATTAGCCCCAAACCATTGTATGTCTATCTGATTGCACTATGCTTGGCTTTGGTGATACCATTTGCGATACTGTATCTCTGTGAGATACTCAATACTAAGGTGCGTTCGCGTCGTGATATCGAAGAGGTTATCACCGCTCCATTCTTGGGTGATGTACCCCAGTATAGCGGTAAGGCGGAGCGCGGCATTGTAGTTAAGGAGGATAGTCGCGATGCTGTTAGTGAGGCATTCCGTATGCTTCGAGCTAACCTTAGCTTTATGTCAATCTCCCAGAGTGTGAATGTCATCATGGTGACATCGTCAGTACCCCATAGCGGTAAGACCTTCATTTCGACAAACCTCGCAGCAACAATTGCAGCGTCGGATAAGCGTGTGATACTTGTTGACCTCGATTTACGTCGTCGCACCCTATCCAAGCAGATGGGCTACCGTAGCGATCGTCGTGGTGTAACGAGCTATCTCACTGGCAAAATCAGCTCCTTAGGGGATAATATCATTACTGGCGAGATTGAGGGCGTTGACATGATGTTCTCAGGCCCTCAGCCACCAAATCCCACAGAGATACTTATGTCGGATCGCATACGAGATTTGATTAACGAGCTTCGTTCGCGCTACGACTATGTCATTATTGATAGTGTTCCAGCCCTCGCTGTAGCTGATGCAGTAGTCATAGACACGCTTGTCGACCTTGCACTATATGTCGTGCGTCAAGGCACCATCGACCGTGGTCAGTTGCCTGATATCGAGCGTCTACACATCGAAAAACGCCTACACAATATGGGTATTGTCTTTAATGGAGTAAACAACACAAAGCATGGCTATGGTTATGGTTACTATAGTGATGAGGAGTTATCGCCAGCTAAGTTGCGTCTTAAGAAATTCCTATCACTATTCAAAAAACATTAGTATAAATGGGCAGGGATAATGTATATACCATTGCTGTAGACTTTGATGGCACATGTGTTGAGCATAACTATCCAGCCATAGGCATGGAGGCTGAGGGTGCTGTCGATGTGTTGCGTGCAATCAATAAGCGTGGTCACCGTATAATTTTGTATACGATGCGCTCAGGTGAGAAACTTGATGCTGCTGTAAAGTGGTTTAGCGATAGAAAGATAGATTTGTGGGCCATAAATCGTAATCCCGAGCAGGGTGAGTGGACTACATCACCCAAGGTGTTTGCAGACTACTACATTGATGATTCAGCCCTCGGATGCCCAATTATGTTTATAGATGGGGTGCGTCGCCCTGTCGTTAAGTGGTCAAAGGTGCGCTCCATATTAGAGAATGACGGCGTGCTGTAACCACATCCACGCAACATACTAAACAATAAGGGGATGGCTAAAGTTTTTTTAGCCATCCCCTTTGCATTGATTATATACTACACACTACTTCTCTTCAACGAATGTATAGTCTGCTACGTCTGCTGAGTCGCTTTCGTATACAATCATCTCCACCAAGTAGAGTGTACCCAAGTTGCCATTCTTATCCTTTGCTACAGCAACGATAGTGTACTCCTTGCCATACTCGAGACGGAAGTAGCAGTTGTGGTACTGGTTCTTGATGTTCTTCTCCTGTGCTACCTCTGCCAACCACTGTGACTCCTTCTGCCAGTCGATAACGCGTGTGTCTACCATGTAGTAAACCTGGTCGCCCTCCTGAACGCCGCTGATTGTGATGGGCACAAGAGCATAGTTCTCGTATGCTGCATAGTCACCCCAATGCTCTTTATCTACAGCAGCTACCGCAGCCAAGTTGTAGTGCTCGGTGTATGAGAAGTTGATGTTAGATGTACCAGGAGTGTCTGACATGAATGTGAACTCCTTAACGAAGATGCGAGTGTTGGGAGTCTCACCCTCAACGCCGAATGCCAATGCTACGAATGTAACACCTGGCTCACCCTTAGTGTAGTTGTTATCAGTAGAGCCTGTGGCTTTGTAGCTGTTGATATAGGCATTACCCTCGAATGCTGCGAAGCGCTCTGTATCTGTTGAGCCACAAGCCAAGTACTGAGCCTTTGTGAGCACTGTACGGCGGAAAGTAGCGTTAGGATCGCTTGCTGTGAAGTAGATATCGGCAGTTGTCTTGAAGATGTTCTTAACCGCGATGTCGATTGTCACGCCAGAGTCTACAACGTTCTCAGTCTTTACCTTCTCGATAACGATGTCGGTAGCAGTGTATGCAGTCTCGGGGTCAATAGCGAATACGTAGAACACATACTCTGTGTCGCCCTTAAGCTCGTTGTACTCGATAG
>JAZRAW010000124.1:0-20347 GCA_045634765.1 Alistipes sp. | reverse complement strand
CCCTTTGCCCACATCTGCTCGTTTACGAGTCTGATCAATGCATCTTTGTTCATTGTTGCAACAAAATAATTAAATGTTTATCGCTCAACATTATCGCTGTGTCGGCGCTACCATATTGCCACCTTCGACAATAATCCTTGTGTTGTTAGGGTCATGCACGACATCCGCCATGCCCCCTCACAAACTGCGCCTTCACCCATTATAAGAGGTTGATACGGGCTGCAAAGGTATGCAAATATTTTTATTCTACAAAAAATGTGTGTTAAAAAATACTCTGTCTCAATAGTTTTGGTGTCACATAGTCGCTGTATAGCTCCACAAATATCGCGGCATCGCCAACATCTGAACGCTCAAAACGTATGGGCTCGGAGATAAATAACTCGCCAACATAGCCATCTTCATCCTCGGCTAAGCCACAAATGACATACTCGTTGCCGTAGGTACATAGTGCCCAGTCGGGTGATGAAGTATACGAGTACTCAAGAAGACTTTGGCGTATCTCTGCTTCGGTGTACTCCTCCAGTATACTGCTATTAAATATGTCGAAATGTAGTGATGGTGAGGGTGTTGCTGTCTCAATATCAATTGACATGAAGTAGTCAGCATAGCCCAAAAATCCGCTATAGTATGGCTCAAGTGCCACCACCTCCCCAAGGTCGTATGCCGTGGCGCTCACCGAGGTGATGTAGTTGTCGCCCTCGCTATCCTCTAATGTAGTGAAGCGATAGAGGAAGAGGTCTGTTGTTGCAGCTCCTGCGTAGTAACCATACACCGCCAAGATAAACTCCGTAGCGGGAGGAAGCTGCGTGATATGCTCGCTATACACGCCCGTAAGTTCGAGTGGTGCATACTTCTCCATCACCCATTGTAGCTGCTCCTCCAAATCTCCATCGGGGAGGTTCTTGGCATACATCAGCACTGCTGTGTATGGCTCATCGCTCGAGGGCGTGATGGTGACATCCACAGAGCGGGGACGAATGTTCGCGAACTCTGCTGTAAAGGTCATGTCGGAGCGCTCGACGCTTCCCGTTGTGAAGTATGTGACGATGGGCTGTGACACCACCATGGGAACATTACCCTCGTCGGAGGCTATGGCGTAGGTGAGTGCCATATAGCGGTGGTTGGCATTCAATGTCTTGTGGAATGTAGCCTCGCCCTTGTAACCGAGTTGTTGCATGATAGCCTCGGGTCTCTTCTCCTCATAGTAGTATAGGTGGTCGGCGATGTAGAAGAATGCCTCTGCTACGGCATCCTCCGCCTCCTCGGTAAAGGGTAACCCCTGCTCTATATATCCCGCCTCGGTGTCCTCGACAATCTGCACGGCGTAGTAGCCATCCCATGTCTTGGGCTTCACGCTAAACTTCACCTCGGGACCCTCAGCTGCAATATCAATATAAAACTCCTCGGCTGTGCGCTCGGGGAGTCGCTCACCGATAAGGGTATAGGTAACGGGTGTCACACACTCATACTCATCGCCACGCAAGTAGATGCCGTAGGCATAGATGATATAGTCGCGTGCGGGAGAGAGGTCCTGCCACACGCGCACTTGTTTACCACGCACCGCGAGCTTGCTCTTAGTTAAGAACTCCTCGAGGCTGTCGCCTCCAGTGAGGTAGCTGCTATATTGTATAACATCTGCTGCTACGAGCTCATCTACGGTCGTTATGTCCAACCCTGTGAGGTAACTACTCTCCGCCATCGTTACGACGTAGAGCATATCGTCACTCTGGGGTGTTATGCTTATCTCACACTCTGAGTAGTCGAGTCGTGTAACCTCAATATTTAGATACTCGTTCTCTGCCGCCGCCTGTTTAACCACAAATTGTGGTGTCTCTGGTGTAGATATATGGCGTAGCGTCACCACAGCCTCGCGGGGCGTAGGCATATCGTTGGGTAACACTCTGAAACTGATGACGCCAGGTGTCGAGTTGTCTATCTCCTCTATCCACTCCGCCTCGGTTACAGCAACGGGGTTTATGCCATTGGCCTCGGCTATGGTGTAGTCCACCTCGAAGTAACCACCTATGGATGAGGTATCTATCATTGTAGTCTCAACGCCGAACGAGGACTTTGTATCTGCCTCATGCCGAGCGCACGCGGTTACGCATAGCGAGAGAATCAGAGTGTAAAATATCTTTCGCATCGCTATAGATATTTAACGACTGGCATAGAACGCATTACGGGGATCTCACCATCCTTTGACTCTACGGCAAAGACGATTACCATATACTTCTTATCCGATGAGAGTTGCATGTTGATGCTCTTTGGACCCTTGTAGCAGGTAGTTCTGAGATACTGCTCAACGTTGGAGCCACCCTTTATGGCATTGCGCGCTGTGGTGTAGAAGTTTGTGGCTATGCTCTTTATGGTGTAGTCGTTGAGGTTTTGGCCAGGAGGCGTGTAGAGAATGTTGTCCTCAGGTATTATCTGCACAGCATAGTAGCCATCCCAGTTCTCGGGTGTCACGCTTATCATCGCGGTGCCATTGGAGAACGATGTCGAGATGTTGAAATCTACGTCATACATCGTGGGCATGGGAATGTCGACGATTGAGGTGTGCAAGGGTGTTGTCATGGTATAGTTGTTGCCGTCGAACTCAATACCATAGCTGTAGATGGTGTATGTAGCACCGGGCTGCATACCCACGAATTCGCGCTCAGCATCGCCGCTATATATGAGCTGGGGGCTCACACGTCCCATAAGTTCCTCGAGGGTCATGTTGTTGCGCTGGGCGAGGGCGAGGTAGCTCTCCATCTCTTTGGCTACGAAGACTGCGCCATCGGTAATACCTGTCTGTTTGAAGTACTCGCTGTCGATGATGTTTGCCATGTATGGACGCTTGGGGTCGCGAGGCTTGTACTGCACCTTGCAACTTTTGTATGTGACATCCGAGACGCTGAACTTAAAGTCGTTAAGGGGTTGTTTGTCTTGTGTAATGTATACGCGTATTGGCTTCTCCATGCCCTTGTAGGTTATGGTCACAAAACCCATACGCTCCTCTGAGATATCGCTTTCGGCTATGCTTAGCATAATCTGATAGCTGTTGATGTCGATGGGGGTAATCCACTCCACGTTGCTTGTAACCTCGGGCTTTGCACCCTTAACAGGGTTTGTCACACTATAGTAGATGGGGACATTTCCGCCATCTCCCGTCACGTTGAGCTCGTAGATGTCGAGCTGCATGGTGGGTGGGTTGTTGGGGTCAACCTGTGGCTCGCAGCTCGCCATACCAAGGGCTATGAGGCTTATAACTGCTACAATAAATCGCTTAATGAGTTGCATATTTCTCATGATACTATCTTGTTATTCGCTCTTAATCACTACCTTGGCACTCTTTAGACCCTTTGAACGTGCTGTGAGTGTTATAGTGCCTGGGGTGTCGTTGCTCTCAACGATTGCTGTCATCATGCCGCTAAAGACTCTCATTCGTGGTTCATGGAAGGGCTCCAACGATACTGAGTTGCCGTTAGCTCCCGCACGGTAGTGACCTTCGCCCGATACGCTGAACTCAATGAGGTTGTCGGCAGCGGGGCAGAGGTTGCCATCCTTGTCCACCACGCTCACGGTCACGAATGCCAAGTCCTTGCCGTTGGCCTCGATTGTCGCGCGGTCTACTGATAGTTCTATGTGGTGGGGTTTGCCCGCTGTTGTCATTTCTCTCTCGGCTACGGCCTCGCCCGCCTCGTTGTATGCCACAACCTTCACAGTGCCTGGCTCATACTTCGTGTCCATCCACATAAGACGGTAGCGCGACTGGCGCTTGAGCGACCTCTCTGCCTCCTCATCCCATGAGTTCTCGAGTGTCACCGAGGTGTCTTTTGTGCGTACGCCTTGGCTCACACCATTAATGAAGAGCTCTGCCGAGGGGTAGTTTGTATATACGAAGATGGGTGTCACCTCGCCCTCGCGACCTGGCCATGTCCAGTGGGGTAGGATGTGGAGAGTCTCCTCCTCCTTGTTCCAGTGGCTGCGGTAGAGGTAGTAGCGGTCCTTGGGCAATCCCGCAAGGTCTACTATTCCGAAGAGTGATGAGTGGCTTGGCCAGTTGGTGTAGTAGGGAGTAGGCTCACCAAGATAGTCGAAACCTGTCCACACGAACTCGCCGATGCAGCAGTCGTAGTCCTCGTGCCACATCCAGTCATCCTCAGGAAGGTTAGACCATCCGCAGTGCTCCACGTCGTATGATGAGGACTGGTGGTCGTCGTATGTCGCCATCGAGCGGCGCTCAACGGGAAATTTGTAGACACCGCGGCTACTTACCGTTGAGGCGGTCTCTGTGCCGAGGATAATCTGCTGTGGCAGTGCCTGATAGCTGTTGCCATAGTGCCATGGGCGGTAGTTGAAACCCGCCACATCCATCATCGCCGCCATGTTGTTGTATACGACGTTGTGTGGCTGGTCCATGCCTTGTGTTACGGGGCGTGTTGGGTCCTCGCGGTGGCATATATCCTGCAGGAAGCGTGAGAGCTTGGGGCCCCACATTTTATCACCCTGGTCGGGTACCTCATTGCCTATGCACCACATCACAACGCTGGGGTTGTTGCGGTAGTGGTGGATGAGGTTAACCATGTCTCGCTCTGCCCACTCGTCGAAGTGTTTGTGGTAGCCATTTGCGAGCTTGGGGGTGCGCCACTCGTCGAAGGTCTCGAGCATAAGCATCATACCCATCTCGTCGCACGCCGCTACTAGCTCAGGTGCTGGCATATTGTGTGAGGTGCGTATAGCGTTGCAGCCCATATCCTTCATTATGCGTATTTGGCGGCGTATAGCAGCGTCGTTTACGGCAGCGCCAAGAGGACCAAGGTCGTGGTGGTTACATACGCCCTGGAACTTTACTGGCTCGCCATTGATGAACATGCCCTTCTCGGGGATAATCTCTATTGTGCGGATGCCGAAGCGTGTAGAGTACTCATCCTTAAGCTCCTCGCCAGCATAAATCTTTGATTTTGCGTAGTATAGCACGGGATTGTCAACACTCCATAGCTCAGGCGTAGCGATGTCGAACTCCTGCTCGAAGAGGGTGTTATCGTAGCGACTCAAGGTAGCCTCGTTTGTCGCGACCACCTCGCCCGCGGGGTTTACGATGTCGGTGACGATGCGGTAGATGCTGCGGTCAGCACCCTCGGGTGTTGTGAGCTTAGTGCGTAGCTCAACCCTTGCCCACTCCTTGGTAACGGTGGGTGTCGTTAGTTGTGTGCCCCACACGGGAACGTAGGCATCCTCGGTTACTACGAGGTGTACGTTGCGGTAGATGCCAGCGCCGGGATACCAGCGCGATGACTCGTTCTCATTCTCGAGGCGCACAGCGAGTGTGTTAGTCTCGCCCGCCTTGATGTAGGGGGTGATATCGAAGTGGAAGGAGTTATAGCCGTAGGGCCAGTAGCCCACCTCTACACCATTTACATATACGCGCGCGTGACTCATTGCGCCATCAAATATCAGCGTAGCGCACTTGCCCTCCTCAAACGAGGGGGCCTCGAAGTCGAGACGATACCAGCCGACGCCTACGAAGGGGAGACCTCCAGTACGTCCAGCGTGCTCCATTGCCTCCTTCTGTCCATCCTGTGTGATGGCTACATTCTGGCGGTCGTTGTGGATGCTGAATGGCCCATATATAGCCCAGTCGTGGGGTACGGTAACCTCTTGCCACGCTTTGTCGTCGTAATCTTCAGCTACGAACTCTGCGCTATCTTCGCGTGTAAAGCGCCAACCGCGCTCTAAGAGTTGCTCTGTGCGTGTCTGCGCCTCGGCGGTGATGATTGTTGCAATGGCTGCAATGGCCAATAGTAGTCGTTTCATATTCTTAAGTGCTTAATTATTCTCTATCTGTGCTGACGGCGGAACTCAGCGAGGATTATACCTGTTGCCATCGCCACGTTTAGTGATTCCGATGTAGGTGCATCAGCGGGGTATGGAGGAATTAACAGGCGGTGTGTCAATGCCTTGCGTGTCTCGTCTGTTATGCCGCGACCCTCGTTACCCATAACGATGATACCGTTCGCGTCGAGCCTCTCATCGTAGATGTTGCCTCCGTCGAGGAGTGTGCCGTAGATGTTAAGCCCCTCGCGGTGTGCCTCGGTGAGCAGCGCGGGGAGGTTGTCGGTGTAGTGTACCCTCACGCGAAGTATCGCACCCATAGTCGCCTGTATGACCTTAGGATTAAAGCAATCGGCGGTGTCGCGCGAGCAGATGATATCTTCGACGCCAAACCAGTCGGCAAGGCGTATGATGGTGCCGAGGTTGCCAGGGTTCTGCACGCCATCCAGGGCGATAGTGAGCTTGCCGCGTAGATTCGATAATGAGAGTTTGTGGTTGGGCTGCTCCACCACAGTGAGGGTGTCGTTTGCGCTCTTAAGTTGCGATATGCGCTCCATCTCGCGCTGGTCAACGACCTCTATGTTCTTGCCCTTGAGGTCGTGACGTGTGGTATATATGCGGCGCACAACGAACTTCGAGGCGAGTATCTCCTCGGTAAGTTTGCTGCCCTCGGCGACAAAGAGTCGCTCTTGGTCGCGCACACGCTTCTCGGCAAGTGAACGCACAAATTGTATATCGGCCTTAATCATCGCTTCTCCTCTATGTTAAACGTCATGCCCTCTTCGGCAATATCGCTATTTGGGAATATGGTTCTGCACTCCTCGACAAGTGTCTCGTGACTCTTATATCGCGACGAGAAGTGTCCTATGATAAGTCGTTTTGCCTCGGCCTTGAGTGCAACCTTTGCTGCCTCTATGGTTGTGGAGTGTCCACGCCCCTTGGCAAACATCGTCTCGCTGGTCGAGTATGTCGTCTCGTGGTATAGCAAATCTACGCCATGTACGCGCTCTGCGGCCTTTGCTGAGTAGGCGGTGTCCGATAGATAGGCGTAGGAGCGAGCCTGATAGGGGATATAGGTCACCTCTTCGTTGGGTATGACCTCGCCATCATCGAGTGTTATATCCTCGCCACGCTTTGCTGCCACAATCTGGGCTATCGAGAGCCCATATTTTTCAATCTTGAACTTGTCGACATTGCGTCCTGGCTGCTTCTCCTTAAATAGGTAACCCGCCGTGGGTACCCTATGGCGCAGGGGTATCGACCACACCTCGAGGGTGTTGTTCTGCATGATTATTGCATGCTCCGTAGTGTGCACCTCGTGCCACTTGACCTCGTAGGGTAGTTCGTCCCAGAAGTAGCGGCGGTGGTACTCCAATATCTCACCCATGGGTGCGGGAGCATATATGTCTAAGGGTGTGCGCTTACCCTCCAGACCGAGGGTTGCGATAAGCGGAAAGAGACCGAAGCAGTGGTCTCCATGTAGGTGTGAAATGAATACAGCCCTAAGGCGCAGCGGATTTATGCCGCGCCTTATGAGCTGCTGTTGTACACCCTCACCAGCATCCACAAGATAGTATTGCTCGTTGAGATTTACTACTTGTGCGGATGGGTGGGCGTGTGGTGTAGGCTTAGCAGATGAATTACCAAGTATGGTTACGCTAAACCCCATATATTACTGTGCAAGCAACCAACGCTCGCAGTCCAACGCTGCGATACAACCTGAACCTGCAGCAGTGATAGCCTGACGATAGTGAGGATCCTTAACGTCGCCCGCAGCAAATACGCCCTCAACAGATGTCTTAGATGTGCCAGGAACAACCTTGATGTAACCCTGCTCGTCGAGCTCGAGCTGACCCTTGAATACCTCTACGTTGGGGTGGTGGCCAATAGCGAGGAAGAAGCCCATGATATCCAAAACGCGCTCCTCGCCAGATGTGCTAACCACGCGTACGCCTGTTACGCCATCCTCGTCGCCAAGAACCTCAGCGGTGTTGTGCTCGAACAATACCTCGATGTTAGGAGTGTTGAACACGCGCTCCTGCATAGCCTTAGATGCACGGAGGTAGTTCTTACGAACGATAAGGTAAACCTTCTTACAGATAGATGCAAGGTATGTAGCCTCCTCGCAAGCGGTGTCACCACCACCTACAACTGCTACATCCTGCTTGCGGTAGAAGAAACCATCACAAGTAGCACATGCGCTTACGCCCATGCCGCGGAACTTAGCCTCAGACTCCAAACCGAGGTACTTAGCTGAAGCACCTGTACATACGATAACTGCCTCTGCCTCGATCTCATGCTCGTGGTCTACGACAGCCTTGAATGGACGCTTTGAGAGGTCGATGTCGGTGATGATACCCTTGCGAACATCAGCACCAAAGCGCAATGCCTGCTGACGGAGGTCCTCCATCATGGCTGTACCTGTGATGCCCTGAGGATAGCCAGGGAAGTTCTCAATCTCGGTTGTAGTTGTGAGCTGACCACCAGGCTCGATACCCTCGTAGAGTACGGGTGAGAGGTTAGCACGTGAAGTGTAGATAGCTGATGTGAAGCCCGCAGGACCGCTACCAATGATTAAAACTTTAACTTTCTCCATAGTTTTGGTTGTTTAGTTATAATTAAGTTTAGACGTCTATATATGTTTCAAAATAGTTGCTATCGTGTGTTGAGGAAGTCCGCTACCTGCTCGCCCTCATCGCGGAAGTCATAGCCATAGCCCACCATCATGTCGAGGCCAGCATCGCGCTCGCGGTCTGCCTCGGTCTCCTGACGCATGCGCTTGAGGATATTCTCCGCCGCAGCGATGGTCTCGTCTACTTCCTCCCTTGAGGGCGCGTAACCCATAAGTGAAGTAAGCACATCAAAAGCGTATGCCGCCGCCATGTTGTCGTAGCGCTTGTGCCATGCGTTTAGCTCCTCGGTGATGGCATCAAGGGGCAACTCGTCATTGGCTATGCGGCGCAAGAGTGCCTCCGTAGTGCCGAGGGGAAGATACTGTCCCGCGATGTCTATCCACTCGGTGTGGTCATACTCCTCGGCGGTGTAGTCTCCCGCGCGGAGCATCGCACCCAACGATGCCGCAATGGCGCTATTGTAGAGCTTGAGGCTTCGTGGTATCATCGAGGCGCGTATCGTGGTGCGGTTGTAGCTATATGTCTTGGCCTCGGGGTCGCGCTCCACAAGGCGTGTCAAGGCATCCACACCGCGCAGCATCTTGCCTGTGACGAAGGGGTTAAACTCCTCGAAACAGATGTTGTCACGCTTTAGACTGCGCTTATCGCGCGATTTCCACTTCTCGATGTCGCGTATCGTGCCATAGCTCTTAAGCGACAACGCGGGCATGAGCAAAGTGTAGCCATTCTCCTCAACAAGATAGGAGTATGGCATATCTTGTGTGTCGTGGTGTCGTGTGTGACGACCCAAGACCACGGTATAGGGTCCCTCAATCGAGGGCGACATGACGTAGGCGCTACTTCCGAACTTCGTGCCTCGCTGGTGTACGGCTTGGTGTACAGCACCGCTCTTGAAGAGGTGGTTCGACTGGTTTGTGCCGCTACCAGCATTGAAGAATGAGAAGATGCCGGCAATAAGCAACGATGACTTGTGGTGCGATACGGTGAAGGGGCCGGCAAAGACCGATGCCGCCTCGCCATTCTCACAGTGGCAGTTGGCAAAAAAGAGGGTGTCTACAGCTGTGAAGCCATTGCCAATCACACTATTCTCTCCCACGAAACAGCGCTCGATGCTCGAAGCACCATCTATCGTGGTGTCGTTGTCAAAGATAAAGTCCTTGGCACGGACATCTATGCCCACATGGGCGTTGCATCCCACCGTGCCATTCTCGAGGTGCGAAGCGCCCTCAATCACTGCGCCACGCTCGATGCGCACCTCGCGGATGAAGCGAGCGCCCATCACGGTTGAGCCATCCTCCACTACGCCCATATCGCTGCGATGCTCCTCGGCGCGCTCTGTGGCCATCTTGAGGAGTTGCTCAACAGCCCCCTTGCGGTTGCGCATCATGGTCATGATGTAGGCAATCTGCGATGTAATATCGCGATATATGGTTGCTGTACGACCGCCATTCTCATTTACTGCTGCAACGCCTACGCCCTCACCAAATGTCGAAGAGTGACGACACTCCATGCGTAGCACATCGTCAATGCAGCAGTCGTTGCCGATAGAGTAGTTTGCTATTGTAGAGTCGGAGATGCGTGTGCGAGAGCCTATGGATGTGCGACCCTCGAAGCGGACATTACGTAACTGCTCGGTGCGGAAGTCGTGTGAGACGGTGACATCATCCCACGCAACCGCAGAGCATCCGCGCTGCTCCAAGAGAACACGCTCTTTGGCACTAAGTACTCTTCGATTGTCGCTCATAGTTAATCCTTTTTAGTGTATACAACGCGCTTGGTGTCGAAGAACTCATCGTCGAACATCGTGCGTATGTCGTACAAATCCCAGTGGCGGCGTGTTGCAGCAAGCTCCTCGGCAAGCTCTCCACCCTTAAGATAGAGAATGCCGTTGGGGAGTGTACCCCTCTCACCCTTGCGCAGTAGTGGCCATGCCCAAGGCATGAAGCGCGCCATCTCCGTAACGGCACGCGACACCACATAGTCAAACTTCTGGCCAAGCTGCTCGGCGCGCGAATTTACGGCGGTGAGGTTGTCGATGCCTGCACCCGCCTTTATACCCTCCACAACGCGAATCTTCTTGGCTATGGAGTCGCAACCCACAAACTCCACCTCGGGGAACATGATGGCCAGTGGCACAGAGGGAAAACCTCCGCCACAGCCTATATCCACGACGCGCGCTCCCGCCTCGAATTGACACACCTTAGCAATTGCCAAAGAGTGCAATATATGGCGCGTGTATAGGTGCTCCATATCCTTGCGCGACACCACGTTGATGCGTGCGTTCCACTCCTCGTAGAGTGCTCCAAGGCTCTCGAACTGCTGTTGTTGGCGTTCGGTGATATCGGGGAAGTACTTTATTATAAGGTCGCTATTCATACTCTCTTATCTATGCGCTATGTTGGTGTGTTGTTGTGTTATAGCCTCTTTAGTGTTGCTCTTTCTCCACGAGAAGTTTGCATACGGCGGCTTTAGCTCTGCGTATCTGCGTCTTAATGGTGTTTATCGGTCTGCCGAGTTTTTCGGCAATCTCCTCGTAGGAGTACTCCTCCAAGAATCGCATCTCGATAATCTGGCGATACTCCTCCGATAGCTCCTCCAAGGCGCAGTAGAAGTGGTGACGACTTTGGTTCATGATGACCGACTCCTCGGGCGAGGGGGTTGTTGCCTGTGGCGCACGAAAGCGATCGTTTATCGAGAGGTCGTTTGTGCGTCGACGCAGGTGGTCAACAAGCGTGTTCTTCGCTATGGTGTATATCCATTGTCCAAAGGTGTAGCTACGCGAGTAGTCGTCAAGGTGTAGGTATACCTTGATGAATGTCTCTTGAAGTAGATCGGCTGCTGTGTCTTTGTCTCCGATACGCTGCTCGAAGAGGCGCGTCAACGCCTCGCGGTAGCGCGTAAAGAGATACTCGAAGGCCTGCTGATCTCCCCTCGAAGCCAACTCCACCAAGTCGGTGTCGGACGCAACGATATAGTCTTCTATCTCCATATACGAGGTGTGTTGTGGCTATTTTTGCTCCATAGCATCCACTCTAACATGGGACCAAAGAGGTCGTAAATCCAATATTTGAGGGCTATATCCTTCTCGCCAAGTTTGCGTGCTACGCGGCGTGATGACCACACCACGATAATATAACGCAGCGCAAGCAAGCCTATTGCACCAAGCTTTAACTCAAGGGGCAGTATGGCTATTACAGCGATAGTTAGCAGGAAGAAGAGGGCTCGGCTACCCAACTCATATGATATGAAATTTTTCACACCATTAGGGTAGTAGCGGCGTGTATAACCCAAGTAACGCATCTGTTCCACCCACTCCGACACCATGTCGATGCGCTCCTCCATAACGATGGCATGGTGTGTCATAACAACCGATGTGCGATTGGCTGTTGCTATCTCTTGCAAGAAGAGGTCGTTCTCTCCAATGTCGATTTTAAGGTGGTTATATCCTCGTTGATGCTCGTAAAGCTTACGGTCGAAGCCGTAGTTGCTGCGTGGTGCGTAGTATGTCTTGCCCATTACGGCGCAAGCCATAGCGTTACGCATCATGTTGAACTCTATAATGCGCATGATGTATGTCGAGAGACTCTTGCGCTCGAAGTTGGGGACGGCGGGTGCTATGACCACAGAGCCGCGCTCAAAACCCTTTGCCATGGTGGCAATCCAATCCTTGGAGATGGGGCTTGCGCCAGGTATTGTGAAGAGCAGCGAGTTATATTGTGCCGACTTGATGCCCACGTTGAGAGCCTGCTTAGTCGAAATGTAGAGGCGCTCGTCACCACCCATCTTTGTGAGGCGCATGTATGAGTGGTTGTCGCGTATGCGCTGAAGCTCGTCGTAGTAGTCGGTGTCGCCGCCAATATACACCACCACAACCTCATAGTTGTCATACTCCTGATGTAGCAGAGCGGGCAACTCATCAACAAGAAAACGCTCGCTCTCGCCACGCATTGGCACGATTACCGAGATGGCGGGACTCTCGCGACGCTTCTCTCGAGCGCGTAAAAGGCGAAAACCCATGATGCGATTATAGGCGATTGCGTAGTAATATATTTGTGTGATGAATAGCGTAAGTAGCAGAGTTACAAGTGTTATGCCCTGCCATGAGTAGTGTTCAAATATGTCGTAAAAAAACTCCATTCCCTCTAAATAATAATAAGCGTACAAAGGTAATAAAAACAATTAACATCTGCAATTGGTGATTCACAATTATTTTTGTACCTTTGCACGTTATATATACGTTATGAAATTTACACTGCAACATACAGCGCCAGAAACAAAGGCGCGTGCCGGTCTTATCGAGACCGACCATGGTCCTATTGAGACCCCAATATTCATGCCCGTAGGTACAGCTGCTGCGATGAAGGGTATCTTTCATCGCGACATCGAGAACGAGGCAAAGGCTCAGATAATTCTTGCCAACACCTACCATCTCTATCTTCGTCCTGGTATGGAGGTTATAGAGCGTGCAGGTGGTGTGCATCAGTTTTCGACATGGCAGAAGCCAATGCTTACCGATAGCGGTGGCTTCCAGGTCTTTTCGTTGGCGGCATGTCGTAAGCTGAAGGAGGATGGATGCCACTTCCAGTCGCACATCGATGGCTCGCGCCATGTCTTTACGCCCGAGAGCGTTATCGACACGGAGCGCACTATTGGTGCCGACATTATGATGGCGTTTGATGAGTGTCCCCCAGGAGATGCTCCCTACGACTATGCTAAGAAGTCGTTGGCGCTCACTGAGCGTTGGCTCGACCGCTGCTTCAATCGCTACCACCAGACACAACCTAAGTGGGGACACTACCAGTCGTTATTCCCAATCGTGCAGGGTGCTGGTTATCCCGACTTGCGCGAGCAGGCTGCGCGTAACGTATTGCAGTACAACGCTGATGGCTACGCAATTGGCGGTTTGGCTGTGGGCGAACCCACCGATGTAATGTACTCTATGATTGAGGTGTGTAATGCGGTGCTGCCGACTGATAAGCCACGCTATTTGATGGGTGTGGGCACGCCAATAAACATCCTTGAGGCTATTGACCGCGGTGTCGACATGTTCGACTGCGTTATGCCTACACGTAACGGTCGTAATGGTCAGTTGTTTACATCGGAGGGCGTGATAAATATTCGCAACAAGAAGTGGGAGATGGACTTCTCGCCCATCGACCCAAACGGTGTGACCTTTGTTGACCACCAATACTCTAAGGCCTATCTCCACCACCTCGTGGTGTGCAAGGAGATGCTCGCGGCACAGATTGCTTCGCTGCATAACACAGCCTTCTACCTATGGCTTGTGGGCGAGGCGCGTAAGCACATCATTGCTGGCGACTTTAAACCTTGGAAGCAGATGATGGTCGAGAAACTCGGTCGTAGACTATAGTATGTAACGGTTAAGTTAACACGATGAGAATAAAACTTTTACCATCGCTCCCAGGCCTGCGCACCCTCGATAAGTATATCTTGGGTAAGTTCCTGCGCACCTACATATTCGGCATCTTGATGATGATTATCATCCTTGTCGTGTTTGACTATGTGGAGAAGGTTGATGACTTCACGGAGCTTAAGGCGCCATGGAAAGCGATAATCTGGGACTACTACATGAACTTTATCCCTCAGTTCATCAGTCAGTTTAGTGCGCTATTCACCTTTATTGCCGTCATCTTCTTCACCTCGAAGATGGCCATGCAGACCGAGATTGTAGCGATACTATCGGGTGGTGTCAGCTTCCGCAGATTTATGTGGCCCTACATGATGGGCGCTATGATAATTACGGCTTTGAGCCTTGTGTTAAGTTTGTGGGTTATCCCTGAGGGTCAAAAGGCGAGTGTTGATTTTCAGAGTAAGTACCTGAAAAAGCAGCAGTTGATGGTCTACGATGATCATGTCTATCGTCAGATTGAGCCCAATACTATTGCCTATGTGCGTGGCTATGCGCCAGGCATAGAGCGTGTGCCTTTCTTCGCTTTGGAGCGCTTTGAAGGTGCAGAATTGGTTGAGAGCCTTGATGCTGCAAATGCCACATTTGATGAGAAGACAAAGCGTTGGACAGCACCCCGCTATGTGATACATTCGCGCGACGAGAGTGGTACTATGGTTGTCAAGCAGTATCGTAACCTCGATACGCTCATAAACCTCGATGTGCGTGAGTTGTGCGATATATCGGGTGTGGTTAAGACCCTCACATTCGAGGAACTCAACGACTTCCTCGCGCAGCAGCGTAGCAAGGGTTCGGATGAGGTCTTCATAATCGAGGTGGAGCGTCATGCCCGCTTCTCTTACCCTATATCTACAATCATACTGACGGTTATTGGTGTCTCAATCGCTTCGCGTAAGATACGAGGCGGTATGGGTATGCACCTCGGTGTTGGTATTGCGCTGTGCTTCAGCTATGTTATGCTTGGTCGCGTATTTGAGCAGATTGCCATAAGTGGCTCTGTGGAGCCTTGGCTTGGCGTGTGGCTGCCAAATGTCGTCTTTGCCATAATTGCTATTATTGTATATCAAAAAGCCCCTAAATAGTCATGCAGAATATTAACGATATTGCTACGATAACCGCCTCGTTGCGTCGTGGTGAGCGACTATCGGCAGCAGATGCCCTCACACTATGGCGTGAGGCTCCGTTGTGGTTGCTCGGTGAGTTGGCTACAGAACGTAAGATTGCCATGAGTGGCCGTAAGGTCTACTACAATCGCAATGTACATCTCGAGCCATCAAACATATGTCTCTTCAATTGTGAGTTCTGCTCCTTCCGTCGTAGGGAGGGAGAGCCCGATGCTTGGGCAATGACGATGGATGAGATTGAGGCTCGTGCTGCAGAGTTACGCGATACGGACATTACGGAGGTGCACATTGTTGGAGGTGTGCATCCTAAGCACAACCTCGATAGTTATGTAGAGATGGTGCAAAGGGTGAAGCGTCAACTTCCCCATGTGGCGGTGAAGGCGTATACGGCTGTGGAAATATACTATATGATACAGCGTGAGGGTGTCACTGTTGCCGAAGGTTTGCGTCGATTGGCTGAGGCGGGTATGGAGTGCATACCTGGCGGTGGTGCTGAGATATTTGACGCAGAGCTACGCGCAAAAATATGCCCTGATAAGTGTAGTGCTGAGCAGTGGCTCGAAGTGCACCGCGAGGCGCACAAGATGGGACTCTCGACAAACTGCACGATGCTTTATGGACATATCGAGACCCTCGAACAGCGTGTCGACCACTTGGAGCGTCTGCGCAAACTGCAGGATGAGGCACCGGGCTTTGATGCCTTCATTCCACTAAAGTACCACAGTCGTAATAACCGTCTCTCGGCAGCTGGAGAGTGCTCCGTGGAGGAGGACCTACGCACGATAGCCATCAGCCGTCTCTTCTTGGACAACATTCCGCATATCAAGGCATACTGGGTGTCGTACGGCAGAGCAACTACAGAGATGGCGTTGGCTTTTGGTGCAGATGATATAGACGGAACTATTGGCGATACCACGAAGATTTACTCTATGGCGGGAGGTACTGACCGCCCCTCGATGAGCGTTGAGGAACTTGAGTATATGGTGCGTGCTGCGGGTATGGAGCCTGTGGAGCGAGATTCACACTACAATGTTGTTGTGCGTGGCCGCGATGTGGCAAGCATGGCGCAACAGCCTGAGGTAGAGTGCGATGTCGAGGATATCGAAGTAGTGGAGAGTACTGAGGTGCCCGTGACGGAGGTGGGCACACAAGAGAACATATCGAAGAAATCGGAAGAAAAAGTAGAAGACAAGAGTATGGCAGAGGATATTATTACACCCCAAAAAAAGGCTGCAGAGCCAGTAAAAAGAGGTAACCCCAAGAGCGATAAGCGTTCTGGTGGCCTATTTTCGAATATCGTAGGTATATGCAAGCGCATTCCTATAATTGTGAATATGCTCTTGATAACTCTATTTTGTATCTTCTGTGTCGTTGCCCTATACTTCGGTTTGAAGTTGGGTACACGCCACAATGATACAATTGTAGTACCCGATTTTGTGGGTATGACAATCGAGCAGGCACGAGATATCGCACAGGAAAAGGATTTAAATATTGTGGTGCGTGACTCAATATTCGATGTAGACCTACCTGGTGGTACCATCGTGGACCAGCTCCCTGGTACATCGGATGTGCGCGAGGTAACTGTTAAGCCTGGTCGTAAGATATATGTCACTATCAACGCTTTCAATCGTCGTCAAGTTCCTGTGCCATATGTTGCCAAGCAGACTCTCCGCCAGGCACTTAATCAGCTTGAGCGTTCGGGACTTACCATCGAGCAACTTGTATACGAACCCGATATGACCTCTACCGACTATGTCGAGAAGCAGGTCGTCCTGGGTAAGGAGGTTGGTCCCAGTTCAAAACGAGAGGCTCCTGTGGGTACAGGCGTTACACTCTATGTGACATATCATCGTGATGATCAGTATACCATTGCTCCTCGCATCGTGGGACTACCCTTGGCTAAGGCAAAGTCTACGCTTTGGGATCACGGTTTTAATGTAGGCAATATTATCTACGATGAGAGCGTTGAGGACATAATCGAGCGCCGTACAGCTCGTGTCTATATGCAGTCTGCGGCTATCGGTTCGTCGCATCGTAGAGGTGCAAAGGTCGATATATACCTCTCTGCAAATGATGCGCTCGTCGATTCGTTGCGTGTGGTGGCAGATAGAGAGGCGGAGGCTGCCGAAGCTAAGCGTCGCAAGGAGCAGACGGAAAAGCAGCGCGAGGCAGATAGTCTTAGAGCATTGGGTATAAATATCTAATAACGAGATTGTAACGTGGTAAACGAAGAACTATATAATAGGGAGGATGTAGAGCTCTTGGATGGTGTTGCGGATGGCGCAGACGAGGGAGATGAAATGTATGAGCACTTCTCGGTGACTGTGGATAAGGGGCAGTCGCAGATGCGTCTCGACAAGTACCTCACCATACGCCTTGAGCACACCTCGCGCAACCGCATACAGACGGCTGCTGATGGCAAGAATATCCTCGTAAATGGCAAGCCCCAGAAGTCGAGTTACAAGGTAAAGCCTCTCGACCAGATATCTATCGTGATGCCCTATCCCCGCCATAAGGAGGAGATTGTGCCCGAGAATATACCTCTCGACATTGTCTATGAGGATGATGATGTTATCGTGGTTAATAAGGCTGCGGGTATGGTTGTACACCCTGGTGTTGGCAACCATAGTGGCACGTTGGTACACGCGCTGTCGTACCACCTGAGCGAGTTGGAGATGTTCTCGGAGGGCAATGCCCGCGCGGGACTTGTACACCGCATCGACAAGGATACCTCGGGACTGTTGGTGGTGGCTAAGAATGAGCGCGCCCATGCAGCCCTTGCAAAGCAGTTCTTCGATCACACCATCTACCGCCGCTATGTCGCCCTTGTGTGGGGTAATATCCCTGAGGATGAGGGCACTATCATAGGTAATATCGGCCGTAGCCCTAAGGAGCGCTTGCAGATGTATGTCTTTGAGGATGGCTCGGACGGTAAGCATGCCGTGACACACTTCAAGGTGTTGCGTCGCTATGGTTATGTTACGCTTGTTGAGTGCCGCTTGGAGACAGGTCGCACGCATCAGATTCGTGTGCATATGTCATGGCAGGGTCACCCCTTGTTCAATGACGAGCGCTATGGTGGCAACCGCATACTTAAGGGTACAACCTTTATGAAGTATAAGCAGTTTGTCGAAAACTGTTTTAAGCTCATACCTCGTCAGTCGCTGCACGCGCGTGCTTTAGGTTTTGAGCACCCCACAACGGGCAAGTATGTGCAGTTTGAGTCGGAGTTGCCCGATGACTTCAAGGCGGTATTGCAGAAGTGGGATACCTACACCGATGCCGTAGGCCTTGACATGGATGAGATTTAACGGGTCTATTATCCTCTATATACTTAAGATAATATGAATACAACCATCGGACAGCAAATACGCATAGATAGTGGAGAGTTATCTCCTGGAGTGTTGTTGCATAATGGTCGATACAAGGTTTTAATGACTTTGGGTAAGGGTGGTTTTGGTGTAACTTATCTGGCAGAGCAGGTTGATACTCGTGAGATAGTATGTATTAAGGAGTTCTTTCCTTCGGCATACTATAGGCGCACTAGTGATAATAAGTCGCTGATACTAAAAGATATGGATAACGCAACCATGATGAATCGCTTTAAAAATAAGTTTATCAAGGAGGCGAAGACCATAGCATCGATGAGTCATCCCAATATAGTGCGTGTTTTCAACCATTTTGAGGAGAATGAAACGGCCTACTATGTGATGGAGTATATAGATGGAGAGTCTTTACAAGCAAAAATTTCGCGAGGTGCATTAGACGTTAATGTTGCGCTAGACTATATCAACAAGGTTGCTGATGCCTTGGCCTACATACATGGTAAAAATACCCTCCACCTAGATATCAAACCCCAAAATGTCATGATTCGTGATGATGATAGGGTTGTTGTTATCGATTTTGGTTTGGCGAAACACTACGATGAGGATAGTGGCGCAGAGACCACAACAACCTTGGGTGGCTTTAGCGATGGATATGCTCCTATCGAGCAGTATGCTGGAGGTAGTATTAGCATGTTTACTCCAGAGACAGATATCTACTCTCTTGGTGCGACACTCTATGCCATGGTTGTTGGTATGCGTCCGCCTAGAGCAAATGAACTAGTACATAAGGATGCTCTTGTTGTTCCCGCATCTCTTCCATATGGAATTCGTACGGCAATAGAGTGCAGTATGAGGTATGATGTCACGATGCGTCCACACTCTATCGTAGAGTTTAAGAACCTTCTGTGTGCAGAATTGAAACCCAAGTCAAAAAGCAAGCCTTGGTTTCTAGTCCCCTTATTTGTTATCCTATTAGGTTTTGTTGCCTATATCTTTTTATCTGATAGAAAAGAATCTCAAATTGATGTCCCCGAAACAGTAGTTGTATCGGATGGATTCAATGATGATGTGATAGAGGATGAGGAACCATCCGTAATAGAAGAACCTCCTACCTCTATTCTTATCCCAAATCTAGAAACAGAGGAGGTAGATAACCGACTCAAGACCAAAAGATACTCTTACAGCGTTATCACAGCATGTGGTTTGGAATCGACTTTGGTATTAGACTATCCTATTGGGGAAAATACCGCCTTAGTGAATAATGTTCAAGAGTGGATTGTCGAGCAGATTGCCTTTGGTTATAAGGGTGATATCTCTGATGCAGATGCTGTGGTCGCATATTGTAAGAATTGCGATATTAATGATGATACAGGTTCCGCAAGTATAGAGTTGACTGTAGTATATGAAAATGATAAAATAGTTACATATCAAAGGGACTATACGTATTATGGATATGACGCGGCAACTGCTTTATGGAATACAGATGGAGCATCGTTTAGAAAATCAGATGGTAAGAGATTTACCAGTTCAAGTATGCGATATGCAATATATGAGTTGCAACCGCTTATAAAACAGAAATTAAAACAGTATTTTGATGTCAATACTGACGAGGAATTAGAGGGTTACCTTCTACTATCAGAACCATATAGTATTAGTTATATCCCATTACCAGAGGATAACGACCCATGGATTACTGCTGATGGTATAGAATTCTATTATAGCAAATATGAGATTGCTGCAGGTGCATTCCTGCCTCATTTCACACTAACGTTATTAGAAATGAGGAACTATTTAACTGAGTCTACTATTAACAGCTTCTTCTAAAACTTTCGCTTATGTTTCTACCAACAACAATAAAGGAGGTTGAGGCTAGAGGATGGTACGAGTTGGACGTTATCATCTTCTCGGGTGATGCCTACATCGACCACCCTGCCTTTGGCCCTGCGGTTATTGGCCGCATCCTCGAGGCTGAGGGCTACAAGGTTGCCATCGTGCCACAGCCAAACTGGAGGGATGATC
>JAZRAW010000123.1:0-17753 GCA_045634765.1 Alistipes sp. | reverse complement strand
GTACCCCAACCTCACCAAGAATGAACGTAAACTGTGCACGCTTATACATATGAACCTCTCGACTAAGGAGATTGCCAACATCACGCACCAGAGCATTGGCAGTATCAATGTTGCTCGCTCGCGCCTCCGCCAGAAGTTTGGGCTCACTGATAGCGATATATCACTCATCGTCTTCCTTGATAAGTTCAAGAACTGATTAAGATAGGGTAGTGTTGTTTGACTTTCAGCACTACCTTTTGATGCTCCTTTAGTATCAATCTATGGCATCAAAATATGTGTTCTGCGAGTTTACAATTGGTGGCGGCATTGGATGCTACTCGGGCAATTATGGCCGCTTATATTTCGAGCCACACTTACAGTTTAGATTAGGCTTTAAGCTATAAACGCAAATCTTATCAATAACAATGGCGACTACTCAAATACGCCGAGTAGTCGCCATCGCTTTATCCGTAATTGCAAGAAATAACACTTTAATGTATCGTAAGTTACCCATTAGTTACCACACAACTATTCGCAAAAATTCCAACGAATATATACATTTTTTTGCGATTTTACTGAATTTTTCAACCCTTTTTGTTATATGGTTTAGTATAAAGTTACGGACAATTTTTACTATTTTATTATGCGATACCCCGTAAAGTGTTGTTCAAATGAAAAACATTTCTTATCTTTGTTATGCTTAACGCCTCTATAGGTGAAGAGCAGAACATTTTTTTGAAAGTGTTTTCGTATTGTCCGAAGTAGGAAATGTGGTAGTTTCAAGACTGAGGGACGGCGAACAACACTCTTCCTTGTATAGCTATGTGGATGTATGCGTTCTGCATACCTACCTCATACTATCCAAGTGTGGGGTATCGCGTCGTTTATTTCAGTCAAGGTCATACCACAACCTCCTACTCGATAGACGAAAGTTAGCTCCACACTTTCTTTGTATATATACATTTACATATTGGAGCTAAAAGTGCTATTAATATGACACAATTAGACAAACAAATACTCAAAGACCTTGAAGAGAGGTTGAGTGGGTGTGCAATCTCTGCAGCCGTAGATGTCAGCAAGGTAATAAAGGATGGCGTATCCACTTTAGGGTTGCCAAGTTATTTCTTTGGCGACAGAGCTGCAAAGACCGTTGTCGTCAATCTCAACCCTGGCGAGGCAGTAGATATTTGCAATGATAATTGGAGCGAGAGAATAGCATGCTTCGGCACTTCAATCGACGATTTCATAGCAGGTTATGCCGAAAGACAACGAACATACGGCGAGAAATTCGGCATCACCCCAAAGGGCAAAGCAGATTCTTTCGATGTTAAGCAGGCAGCATTTCTGACTCCGTGGGTAAATAGCGGCATAGGTCTATCATCCAACCCGAATTGGAGCGATGAGGAGTATCGTTTGGAGGCAAAAACAAAGGTGATTTGCAACAAACTACAACTTGAGTTAGTCCCCTACGCCTCTGCTAAGTTCGACATCATCAAGTGCGAGATTGTCCGCCTCCGTCCCTTTGTCGATACGCTTTTGGATGAGATCTTCTCTGAAGAGAGAACATATATCATCTTCCAATCTGCGAAGTTTGAGGAGATTTTCAAGGATTACAACAAGATACATCCTGACACATTCACCCTTTTACCATTGGCAAAGACCGATGCACCGTTGAAAGCAGATGGCGAATTGGGTGGTAGATGTCGAGTTGTGAAGATAAACTATAACGGCAAAACCTGTAATGCGCTGATTGCCCATACTTTCCCCAATCAAGGACTTTCACGAGCGTATGACTTGATGCAGAAGTATGGCAAGTTCTGTTATACAGAATTTCACAACTTAACAATAAAATAATAGAGGACACCGAAAATCTAAAGAGTAGGTAAACAACAGCTTAAAACTTAAATTATTATGTTACAACAAAATTTGAACAATGCGGCTGTTATGCCGTTGTTGATGGGATTTACTCCATTGACTAAAATTCAAGAGGGTAGTTTGCACGATGGCTTTATCTATGATGATAATATGCAGACTACA
Organism: Alistipes sp.; assembly: GCA_045634765.1. Lineage (GTDB taxonomy): Bacteria > Bacteroidota > Bacteroidia > Bacteroidales > Rikenellaceae > Alistipes. Next base: position 15,737 of record JAZRAW010000123.1, on the reverse strand, counting down.
GAGTATGAAATGGCAACTGTTGGTACAAAATGCTTGAAGATAGTTGGAAACACAAGTAAGGGTCCAGGTAAAGGATATACGATTGATAAAAAGAATGAAATAGATGACTCTAAAACGAAATGATACTTATCTTTACCAATAAAGCAGATGCGCACCCAACTAATGTAATTAAACACCTCATTAGTTGGGGCGTTCCTGTTTTTCGACTAAATACAGAGTGTCTTCTAAGTGACTACGAATTCAGTTGGTGGTGTAACGAGGAGGAGTGTGATTTCTATATCAAGAATATAAAAACAGGGCTTATACTTTACGGGCACCAAATCACTGCAATATGGGATAGGCGACCTTTTGAACCTGAGAATCTTCCTATTAAATATGAGGATGAAAAAACTAACAAATTTCTTTTAGAGGAAGCTGCGGGATTCATGCAGTTCTTGCGATTTTATCTGCGCAATATTTACTCTATAGGAAGTATTGTTGAAGACCGCCCTGCAGCATCAAAAATGTTGCAACTGGCCGTTGCGAGAGGTTTGGGTGTAAGAACTCCAGATACCATATTTTCCAATAGCAAAGAGGCTTTTCTGCCTTTGCTGCAAAAGCACGAGGATATTTCACTCAAGTCAATTAACGCAGATGGTTTCTTTACGGATGATGGAATGGAGTATGTGTTTTATTCACGCAAGGCTCTATCGAAAGATGTTGTTACACAGCCAGAGGATGCATTTAGGCAAACTGTCTGTTTTCTGCAGAACTATATTGAGAAGAAATATGAACTTAGAATCACTGTCTGCAACGAGGATGTGATGGCGTGCAAGATAGACTCTCAAGTTTTGGATGACGATAAGGGAAAAATTGATTGGCGACAAGGCTACGACTATGGCTTGAAGCAAGAAATTGTGGAGATTCCAGAATACATCAGGGATTTCTGCATTAGATTCCTTAAAGAGATGCATCTTAATTTTGGTTGCTTTGATTTCATCGTAACACCCAATGACGAGTATGTGTTCTTGGAGTGTAATCCAAATGGACAATGGTTGTGGATTGAATTAGCTACAGGTTTTGACATATCAAAAATAATAGCTAAGAATTTAGCAAAATTCGAAGTTGAGGCTGAGAACTACTAATCGCCGTTATTATATGCCTTAAATGCTCATTTAGTGAATAGTTGTTGCATAAAGGTGTTGGCGAACTCGCTCCAATTCTCCCATTGGTGTCCGCCTGCGGCAGTGGTAAACACATAGGGGTAGTCGTGTCTCTCGAGATAGCGTACATAGCACCTCATTCTCAGGTAGTAGAAGTCGCGTCGACCTATCATTATGCTGTACAGCGCGGGTGGGGTAGCGAACTGCACCTCCAACTTATCCTTGAACCCCTTATAGAATGCCGAGCACTCGCTCTTGCGTAACACGGGGTGTACCATTGCGGAGAATACTCCCACATATCCAAACATATCGGGAGCATTGGCTGATATGTGCATAGCTTGCATGGCACCAATAGATAGTCCTGCGATGGCTCGGTGCTCCTTGTCGGGGAGTGTGCGGTAGAGGCTATCCACCGCGCCTACGACATCATTGACAAATGCCGCCTCAACCATGCCATCCGTCTCGAAGAACGACTCAACAGCACCCTTTATTCGCGATTTACGGCAGTCACTATCGTCGTCATATTGATTTACGTTGGGCAACACCACAATCATCTTGCGCATCAGTCCATTGGTCGTGAGGCTATCTATATTGTGCAACAGGTTGCCCTTCTCAATCCACGATAGTTCGTTGCCTCGGGCACCATGCAGAAGATAGAGCACGGGGTACGACGCATCGCTTTCGTAGTACTCCTCGGGCAGATATACAAACATACGACGCTCCGTAGGACCATCTGTGGAGCATTGGTATACCCGCTCCTCGAGTATGCCATCATATTCGCCTACGGTAGAGGGTGGGGGATACTCACCAATTGCTACATGGTTGTGTGTGGCACACGCCGTCATCAGCATGGCAACAAGCGTTGCCACTGTCCATAGCATATGTTTAGCTACGCAGGGCGCTCTCATACATCTCTATAATATTGCGAGTTGATGTCTCGGCGCTATACCTCTCTACCGACTCAGAGTACAGACGGCTCATATGTCGTCTATGCTCGGGGTGCTCTATCCACCAATCTATCCTCTCGGCCAAAGCCTTGTAGTCACAGGTTGGAAATGTGCTATGCTCGTCTAATGCAAACTGTGATGTTGCCGATAGTCCACCTTTAGCAATCACGGGCACGAGTCCCTGCTGTATCGCCTCCAAGCACGATAATCCCTCAACCTCAATCTTTGCACAATGGATGTAGAGCCACGATGATGCCGCGAGCTCTTGTAGCTGCTTTAGGGTGTAGAAGCCGAATGTCGGCTCATGTTTCACTACGCCATCCTCGAATAGCTTGCGTGCCGCTCTCTTTATTTTGTCGGCCTTGGGTCCGTTGCCCGCAAAGACCAACTCTATGTTGTGGGCATATTTTGAGTGCCTCATCGCCCTTATCAGCGTTATCTGGTCCTTTTCGTTGGACAGGCGTCCCACGCAAAGTATGCGGTAGGGGTTTGTTGATGGCTCACTTTGTGTTGTCGGTGTTTGGCTGAGGTCTATGCCGTTTGTTATCACCCTCAATTCTGCGGTGTAGCCATTTGCTTCGAGATGCTCTTTTACTCTCTGCGTGGGGCATTGAACACATTTGCAGTGGTTGTATACCGAACTGCTCCACCACTTATTTATAAGTTTGTTAATAAATGTGCTTCTTCCGTTGCCGAGATTTGCTGTAATGTTCTCTGTGAAGATGTGGTATGTGCCTACACATGGCTTCCCTAACTGCCTTGCAATCTTTACCGTTGTCGCCTCAAAGGGGAATCCCTCCATCAGGTGCACTACGTCTGCCCACTGTACAGCCTCCTTAATCGTGTGCTTGTCTATTGAGGCATAGCGGAATCCGTTTTTCTTAATTATAGGCTCGAAGATGGGGAATACATAGTGTTTGAGAGGGTAGTCGGGTTGAGGTCCCTCTTTGTCGGGATTTTCGCATGCGATAACACGCACGTCAATACCTTGATTTATAAGGCGTGATCGTAGCGCCACTACAGCAGAGCTCACGCCATTACCTCTCATGTATACATTGTTGCTTACAAGTAGAACTTTCATTTGGGTATTTGTTTAATGTCCTACAACAAATGTAATATATCTTCAAGTAATAAAAAAATAAATTCAATGAGTTCCCAATTAGTGATAATATAAAGAGTGTAAACTATCTACTTATGACAGTTGGTAGCATCAAGCTTGCCAAGGAGAGTAGTATATCTGTATTCATAACACAAAGATACTATTTTTTCCCTTTTTTTTCGGGTGTCCTGTAACCTGCCACACAGCCCCGTACAGCCCCGATGCGTTAAGTTGTTGATTGTGAATGTATATAACGAAAAAAGCGAAAACCTTTCGATTTTCGCTTTTCGTACCCCCTCAGGGGCTCGACTGCGCTACTTGCAGTAGGCAGTCGTATGCTCGTTTAGTTTACACCCTCCCAACCTCCCTGAGAGGGAGGCGTATCCGGGTTCTCGCTCCCTGAGTGGACACAAAAAAAAGAAGACAACCTTTCGATTGTCTTCTTCTGTACCCCCTCAGGGGCTCGAACCCTGGACCCCAACATTAAGAGTGTCGTGCTCTACCAACTGAGCTAAAGAGGCATTTGCTATCTTTGTGATTGCGAGTGCAAAGGTAGCACATTTTTCTTTACCTGCAAATTTTTTCGCAACTTTTTTTTACTTTTTTTCGCAACTTTTTTCGATGTGTTGTTTAATATATTGTAAATCAGCGAAATACACTAATAGCTTTTTTTAGTCCAAAAATGCCCTAAAAAGTGCATTTTCTTGGATTTTCTCTATCTATCGTTATTCCACTCGCCGTTGCCGTCCTCATAAAATACGGGTCTATCGCCCGAAATTTGTTTCGCAGCAAGGTATGCCTCGTACAAGCAGATGCCATTTGCGCTCTCATCAGCCAAGAAATATGCAATAACCGAGGAGTGGCGTTGTGTGGTATATATCATCTGTGTTACGCGCTCGATGTACTCCGCGCGCCAGCGTGGGTTATTCGATGGGTTGCCACCGCGCTTGCGTGATGTTCCCATCTTAGATGAGTTTATGGGCGCTGTAACGGCAACGTATATGCCGAGTTCGTCACACGCTGTGAGGGTCTCCTCTGCCACGCCACCAGCGGTGAAGCGTAGGGCGCGGTGTCCAAGCTCGTAGAGTTTATACACATCCTCTGCTGTGGCGTAGGGTGGCACCTCGGTCCACTCCACATCCGTAGCTTTGCCATTGATGTAGAATGTGCCATTCTCATAGCGTAGCTCTCGTAGTGCTAAGGGGATATTGTAGAACTCGATATCACGGCCTGCAATGCGGTTTTTAAGGCGCAGAGAGAGGCGCGTGGGCTGGTTGCTACTCCAGAGCACAGAGTCGGGTACAGGCACGCCAAAACGCATCGTATCGACGCCATACATGCCAAGGCTTACGTCGCGGTGTCCTGCGCCCAAGCGTATGGTGTCGTTGAGGAATACCTCATAGTATATGCGCGATGTCTTCTCGCCGAGCGTTTGGTTGTGCATGATAGCACCTATGTCGACATTAACGATGCCACTCATGCCCATGGTTGCACGATAAAATATATCGCGCACGCGCACGCGGGGTTGTGAGAGGACATATGCTACTGGGTGTGCCTCGCCATTATCAAAATTCTCGATTGCTGCGACATTGCTATTGCCGAGCAGGCGTATTGCGATGCTATTCTTATCCTCCACCGAGAGTTTCGTAATATTAAACTCTGTTGCGGCGTAGCCATTTGTAGTAGATCCTGCCACCTTACCATTTACAATCACCTCGTAGGGTTCTCCCACGCCCTCTATGCGCACGAATATCTGACGCTCAACCCATGAAAAGGGGTATGTAAATTCGCTTGTCAGCACTCCTTCGGCATCCGTTGACCACTCGGTGATAGGTTGCATATATCGCTGCTTGGCGAGGCTATGCTGCACGGCCTCATTTGCCGTAGGGTAGGGGATGAGTCGTGTGCGGTGTGGGTCACATCCTGTGGTGCTCTGAGCATGTAGTTCAGTGGCACAGAGTGTGGCAATGGCGAGTAATATGCCGTATATATAGTTGTGCTTCATCTTTTATCTCTTTTTATATGATGTTCGTGAGTCGCGCCACTCGACGATGTCGGGTGATAGCTCGTCTACGCGGTCCTGCCACATGCGGTTCTCCGTTAATCTACGGCGGTCGTAGTTGATGCGCTCGGTTATGCGGAAGCGGGGCTTCTGTCTTACGGAAGCATCCTCACGACGTGTTGCGCGTATGTCGCGCATCATCATGTTATGGCGGTTGGGGCGCATTGCACCATGCCAATTGAAGTTATCGAGGCGTTGTTGCTGTGTCTCTGGAATCATGGTCATAGGGTAGATTACATACTCGGGGTTTTGCTTGTATGCAATCTTGTCTATCTCGCCATCCTCGAGATAGAAACTTATTGATGCACTCTCTATGTACATGAGTCCTGTCACCTCTGGGCTACCCTCATCCTGCAAGAAGTAGATTGTCTGGGCGTTGCCGTTCACATCGTTTCTGTATACCTTGCCACCCGCGAATTGTGCCATCATATCCTTGCCCTTAACCTGATTGTAGTACATCGTGTCAATCTCCATGCCCATAATAGGCTCGCCCATGAAGTGTACCTTGCTGATGTTCTGCATGGCTGTGTATATCGCCATAGAGTCAGAGGTTATCTGATTGCTCTCGTTCCACAAGATGGGGTCGCGGTAGAGGCGGATTATTGAATCGGTGTTCATCGCCACGAGTGAGTCGCATACAAGCTGTGTGTCGCTACGATACATACGCACGTTGCGGTAGGCTTTAATCATCTTGTAGCTGCTATCAGCAGGGAAGGGGCGCTCCATCGCTGCGGAGTCTATGCCGAGGGAGTCTGTCGACAGAGAGTCAACGTTAATGGAGTCTCGTGCTGTGCTATCGTCGATATCCATTGCGAGGCTATCACGTGCTGAACTAATCGCAGTGGTGTCCGCGATGCTGTCTACGGTGTAGTCGGGACCTGTATACACCTTGCCACGGCGTGCGGCACGAGCCTTTGCGCGGTCAATCTTGCGATGTTCGTGTTCAATGCTTTGCTGCTTTATGCGCTCAATGCGTGCTGCCTCCTCATCTGCTCTGCGTGAACTTTCGGCACGACGCTTTGCGATGATTGTGTCGACTTTTATGTTGAGCAGTGAGTCGCGAATATGCTGTATAGAGTCGCGCTCACGCTGCTTGATAGAGTCTAAGCTGTCGCGCACGGCACGCTCTGCTGCTCGCACCGAGTCGCGTACACGTCGCTGCTCTGCTCTCTCCCTTGCGCGTATCTGCTTGGGGGTGAGGGGGTGTACGGTGTCGTTAAGTTGCACAGAGTCTACAGTGGTAGAGTCAATCCCAGAGTATGTAGCTGTGCTATCTGCAGGGTTGGCTGCTCTGCGTGCGCTGCTATCTCTTTGTGGTATAGGCCTATTGGTGTCGCCATCAGTGGGGCGTGCTGTAGGGTCGAATCTCTCCTCGCCCTCACGACTTGAGGTGCGTTCTTGACCCCTCATGTCACCTCTTTGGCGTGTGGGGTCCACCTTTTCGCCCTCGCCACGACCACTAATTCTCTCTGCATCACGCTTGTCATTATCGCTATTGTCGCTTTCGCGCATGGCGTCACCATTGGGCGAATCCTCTGTTGCGAGCTCTTCACCCAGCGCCGAGACGACTACATCGTCTGTAGTCTCTTCTGTGGTTGTAACCTCATCTGTGTGGCCCTCTCTGCCTTTGGCGTCGCTGTCTATGAGCGCATCATCGGTGCTGACAGCCGTAGTGTCGCGTGCATCATCGGGTGGTAGTACGGCGATGGTATATAGCCACAAAGTGTCGGCCGAGAGGAATAGTGAGTCGGTCTGTGTGAGGTCGTAGTTAATCATCGAGGGACGACGTGTGAAGAGCGCATTTCCTGGCTCATCCCACCACTCGCCATAGTCGGCAAAGCCGAGAATCTTCTTTGTGGTGTCGTCCATCTGGATGTTATTTCGACCGATGATATGACCCTCGGTGCGATAATACTCGATGGAGTCGCTCCATATCTCTCTCTCGGGGGAGAGTATGTATGCGTCGCGTGTTAGGTGGTGCAAGTCGCGAGACTTGGTGTATGAGCCCTCGTTGGCAAAGAGGTATTCATCCTTATCGTTCCAGATGTTTGTATTGGTGAAGTAGTAGGCATCCTCGGTTTGTGTATTGAAGATTACCGAGTCGCTGGTCATGAGGTATGTCTCATCACGCATCTCTACGTTATCTACCGCTATAAGCTCATGACGACCTGTGTAGTAGTAGCCGCGGTCAGACTCCATAAGGCTCTCGCCCTTCTCCACGTAGCAGCCGCCACTGAAGTAACCCACCTCGTTAGCGGTGTCAAAAGTACAGTTGTAGGTGTACATAACAGCCTCGCCGTCCACAACCTTAATAAGGTCGGAGTATAGCGTTGCGGTGCTGCTTATGCGGTTATATGCTGCGCGGTCGCCATAGGCATATGTGTCGTTTTGGTTAATCAGCACATTGCCAAAGCACTCAAAGCTCTGATTTGAGTATCGCACGGCGCTATCTGCAAGGATTACTGCGCCATTGTGGTGGGCTGCAAAGTTACCCACAAGAATGAATATTGTGGAGTCACCCTTCTCGATGAGATAACTGTCGTCAGCAATCATGTCCACCATGCGACGCTCTCCGCCTTTTGGTTGTGACGAGTGTGCTGTGGTCGCTATCTCTGCTTCGGTATATGTAACGTAGTTGTGTCCATTGGCTGTGAGGTAGAAGACACTGCCAATGAACACAATAAAGAGTATTGGAACGATATATTTAAGTCGCATAGGCTAACTGAGAATACTACTTTATCCAACCATCATATTCGAATTCATCGCTGCGGAATTCGGGGTCAATGTATATGTACATACCGTCGATTTTGCTGTGTAGCCACTCGCGGTATACTCTCTCTTGCTTCTCTTGCAGCGCCATCTCTTCGATGCGTATGTAGTCCTCTTCGAGCGATGCAACATGGGGTGGTATAATGTCTACGAGTTTAACAATCTTACTCATCTGGTTGCCGTTGAGGTCAGTGGTCTGGAATGAGTTCGATATCTCGCCGATGTTGAGTTGCATCAGGGCGTTGTAGTCATCCAATGATTTTCCACCCATCTGTCCGAAGTCCTCCTTGAGGAAGCGTGTTGCTGTGAGGCGCGCACCATCGTAGACACCCTGACGTGCCAAGACGTCGTGATTCGACACTATACCGCCGTTGTTGCGCGTAGCGGCATCATCCGAGAAGCGCAATGCAGCATCCTCAAATGTTATAGAGTCGAGGCGTATAAGGCGTGCTACGCTATCGAGTTCTCGTGCGGGTTGCATAAGCTCCTCGCGTGTGAATGTGGGGCGTAGCAAGATGTGGCGACAGTGGTAATTGTCGCCCTGCTTGTCGATAAGTTCGATGATGTGGAAACCGAACTCTGTCTCCACAATCTCCGATATTTGTCCAGGCTTAAGCTCCTCAAGTGCTTCAGCGAATGGGCGTACATACATCGACGATGGTCCTGGCTCCATCTCGCCACCATATATTGCAGAGCCGTCGAGTGAGTACATTCGTGCTAAAGTCGAGAACTTAGTCTCGCCATTAATCACTCGCTGGCGCATATCTAAGAGGCGCTCCTTGGTGCGACGCTGTGCATCCTGAAGCGATGCGGGGAACTTTGTTATCTGTGCATATACATACTGCTCGCCAATGATTGGAAGGCTATCTTTGTCGATACGTCTGTAGAACTGCTCCACCTCGCCAGGGACGATTGTCACGCGGCTAATGACATCCATGCGCATAGCCTGTGCGTAGGCCTGCTCCTCATAACGTGTACGAATCATCTCGCGATAGGTGAAGATTGGCATATGCTCTTTGGCCTCGAGCTCCGCGATGCCGCCAGCCTCCTCAACGAGCATCTGCATGTATATCTCGATGCGTCCAGCAATGTCGGATGTGTTAATCTGAACAGAGTCGATAAGTGCCTGATTATAGAGTAACTTCTGCTCGAGCAACGCCTCGAGAGCCTCGTTCATAGGGTCGCGATCGGAGGTGTATCCCATATGTCTGCGCTCTGCAACAAGTGCCTCGGCATACTCCTGAACTTCGGAGTAGAATATTGACGAGCCACCAACTACGGCAACCACCTTGTCGAGCATTACTTGGCGTCGCTGCTGTGCAATAGCACTCTCCGCACTACAGAGAATGCCCGCGGCAATTGCCGCAACAATAAAAATCTTTCGTAACATATATCTTTTCGTTTTTTACGTTAGGGTAGTATCATTACTTTGCTGTTGTGGTGTCGGTGATTATGACCTCATCCTCGGTGATAATCTCTTCGGCATCACGCACCATAGCAGATGCGGGTTCATTTTCTGTGGGGTCGTAACTCATAGACCTTAAGAGTGCCTCATCGCGCACCATTACGCGTCCATCCTTCACCGATTGTCGCTTTAGTTCTGCCTCATACTCTGCAACCACCTCGGCACGTCGCTCGGCATATAGGCGGCGGCGTATGTCGCTCTCGACAGAGGCTAATGGGGCTGTCTCGCCCTTTAATGCGCGGTCGGTAATTATGAAGTAGAATATTGCGTCATCCGATGTCATCTGCTGAACGTCGCGCTTCGAGATTAAGTCGTTGTACGACCGTGTACGCTCCGTGGGGAGGTTACTCAAGAAGTCGGAATATGACACCCATTGTGTTGTCATGTTCGTAACCTTTAGCGCGTGCTTCTCGGCCAATGCTTCGAGCTCATGCCAGTCGCCCTTCTTTGCAGAGTTACGCATTGCTGTGGTTAGTGTCGAGGTGTTGCGAAATGTTCTGGGCACCTTGATAACCACGCCCTGCACAACATCGTGGTCGAGTTTAAAGGCGGCGCTGTTGGCGCGATAGTATGCAGCAATCTGTTTGTCGGTAATCTCAACATCGAGGGTGTTGTCGATGTAGTATTGGTCGAGCTGTCGCATCATAAGTGACTGGCGGTATCCCTCCACCAGACGGTCTATATCCTCGGTCGAGGATAATACCTCCTCTGCGCGCTTCATCTTAAGTTGGTTGAGTACCCAGTTGTCGACATACATGCGCATGAATGTTACGCTGTCGGCGTCGGTTATTCCTGCGGGCATATCACGCATGACATCGGCAATACGGAGCTCTACGCCATCGACTGCCGCAATGACGTCATCATCATATTGCGCCTTGCCACTCTTGGCATTATCCGAGCATGAGAGCGTAAGCATGGCAAATGTAATGCAGAGTATGTAGTTTAGTTTTCGCATATTCATCTTGCAAAGATACAATTTTTCTTCGTATCAACGCATATTTTTTGCGATTATTGCGTAGCAATAGGGTTTTTCCAAAAAAAGAGTGGGTCGAGGTGTGTTCTCCTCGACCCACTATAACTCATTTTTCGTTTACAATATCTTCACTAATGCAGCTACAGCACGACCGCGATGCGAGATGGAGTTCTTCTGTTCGGCGCTCATCTCGGCAAACGATATGTCGTAGCCATCGGGGATGAACAAGGGGTCGTAGCCGAAGCCCTCGCTACCCGTCATCGAGGTTGCGATGCGACCCTCTACGATGCCCTCCACCTGTTCCTCTATGCCGTTGCGTATCAGCGATATAACGGTGCGGAAGCGGGCGCGGCGATTCTCTTTGCCATCAAGCTCGCGGAGTAGCTTGGCGTTGTTGGCAGCGAAGTCGTGACCATCGGTGGCGTAGCGTGCCGAGTGCACACCAGGTGCGCCACCCAGAGCCTCTACTTCGAGACCTGTGTCGTCGGCAAAGCAGTCGAGACCAGTGCGCTCATATACATAGCGAGCCTTGATTGAGGCATTCTCATCGAGCGTTGCACCCGTCTCGGGGATATCTTCTGTGATGCCCACCTCGCGGAGTGTTACAAGCTCATATCCATCGCCCAACACAGCCTTCACCTCGGAAAGCTTATGGGCATTATTTGTGGCAAATACAATGCGTTTCATGGCGCAAAGATAACCAAATTTTAGAGATTATAGCTCGTTACATCATCTAAACATCTAATTGTTACGGCAGGTATATTGTTGCGCTCTACAATCCAGGCTTTAATCTCATCCTTGCTGCCGTAGAGGGCATCTTCAGCGGTGATTCTCATCGTGCCACTTTTGATGTTACTGTAGAAATCGAATGTCGCAGTCTCGCTAATTTTTGTTGTTATGGTTAGCGGGTGTGTCTTGCTTCGCTCGTTATCAACCATTACAATGGTTCCTGTGATGCCAATCTCTGGTTCGCCATTTTCACTGTAGGTTAAACTACTCTCCAAATCACCCCAACCGCTTGACTCTTTGAAGTATATGCTCTCGATGTCTACAATATATTTACCCTCGGAGTCGGAGGTTACGGTAAGCGTGAAGCCGTTGCCACCAGAGCGTGTAACCTGCCATTTGTCGGGTTGCATTTCAAAGATGATGCGGTGCGTCGTGCCATACCCTGTGTCGTAAGCGAGGGTGTGGGTGTCGCCATCGACGGTTATCTCAGTAGGGTTGTTTAGCTTCCGTAGTTTGTACTCCTCGGCACTCTCCATGTCCTCTATTGTGAGGTAGTAGTTGTAGCTTGCCACGATGTCTAATACCTCGTTTACTCGCTTAAGATCTTGGTATGCTATGTCCCACAGCGTCTTGCCCAAATTGTTTGGTGCGCGCCATGTACCTTTGTCGTACTCACAAGCAGTTAGTGTGAGTATTGCAAATATTGTAGCGTATTGTAGTAGTCGTTTCATAATATCGAAGTGTTAAAATCTGTAACCAATTCCTGCGCGCACGCTACCGCTTAGTCCTCCACCTATCTCGGCAAAGCCATAGAAACTCTTACCCACAGATATGCCAAAGCAGGTGAAGTCGTACATGGGTGTTAGTATGCCACGATTATATGCAAAGCGTGCTGCAAGACCCGCTCCTACGGCCGAGTAAAGTTGAATATGTTCACGCCGTAGATAGTCGAAGCGGACGTTTAGGATGAGGCTAACGCCATAGCTGCCGTTGGAGTATAGTCGCTCCTCTGTGTCGATGTTGCGCACCTCGTTGTAGAGGGCTGTAAACGTCGCCTTACCACCCACTTCAAGCCATTTGTTGACATAGTAGCTATACTCGAAAGCTATTGGCGGAACCATATATGTCGGCGTGGTGTAGTAACGATACTTCGCTAATTTCTCGCTCGCCGTAGGCAGACGATGTGAGGAACTCTGCGAATAGTTATTCGTTGTGAGTCCTCTATCTAAGAAGTGTGTCTGCATTAAGCTTGGAACACCTATGTTTAAGCGTAGGTTGTGTCGCCAGCGTATGGTGTCTCCCGCTTGAAACTTATCTCTCTTCTGTCGCACAACGACATATGTCGCATAGGTGTGTGCATCCTCGCTGTTAAACTCTTGTGCCTTAGCCTCATATGAATAGCCGCCACACACCATAAGTGTGGTCAGAAGAAGCATTATAATCTTTGTGTATGCTGTATTACCCATAATTGAAGTCTATTTATTATTAAACCTACATCCTATGCCAGCGCTTATCACGCCACGGTTGCCTGCGCCAATGTCGAGGTATCCAAACCATCTTCGACCTACGGTGATGCCAACGAATGTTACATCGTATGCCATGCCCACCCCCTTTATCTTTTTGCTCAGAGTAGCGTCGTGAACGCCGTAGGTTATGCCCATTCCCACACCAGAGTATAGCTGTACAATGCCTCGGTTTACCCACGCGAAGCGTACCACGGGCATGATGGTTATGTCATTATAGTTGAAGGCATCTACACGGCTGTGGTCCACGATGCTCGATACTCGCTCATATCCCGTTGTCCATGTTGCCACGCCACCAACATAGAGCCATCGCTTTACCCAGCCACCCATGTCGAAGTTTACGGTGAACCACCTTGTATTATTTAGTGCTGTGTTTGGAGGTAGGGTTACGGGGTACTCCTTCCAGTAGAGTGCTGATGCGTATTCGCCCATCGATGTGTAGGGGTTGTAGGCGATGCCGAGGCGCAACTCGCCAAAGCCCTCATAGCTTGTCTTGGTGGCGGTGTGTCTGTTTAGCCTCTCGTTGGGTATATACTCCACGCGATATACTCCGTTGGCATCCCTGAACTCATAGGTCTGCGCCAGGAGTTTTGTAGGTAGCACCGTGAGTGCCACCGCCAATAGTAGAAATGTTATGATACGTTTAGGTCTCATAGTGGACTCTGTTTTGAACTTTTTCTACTGCAAAGATAGTTCATGGTGAGTCCTTTTTCCAAATTTTTTGGCTCCCAATTTTTCCGCGCTCCACTACATAAGATGTTGAAAAACAGGGTGTTATAAAACGGGGTTTTTCGAGTTTTTCAACTTGCTGATAATCAATGAGTTACAAGGATGACATGGTTAATATGTTGATTATCAGTGTATTGTAGTGTATTTATGCTTATTTGCGTGGCAAAAGTGAGTATATAGAATAAAAAAAGAGACAAGAGAAGTTGCTATCGAATATTGCCAGCAACCTCCCTTGTGTCTATGTGATATTAGTAACTAATTTTGTTACTGTCTCTCCTCGCGTGCAACCTCCAACTCTGCGAGGCGCTGGTCCATGACCACCTTGTCGATGATGGTCTTGACGATGGTGTCGGCCTCAGAGCCCTCAGAGTAGTCGGCAGGGCATACATGGTTCACGCGGTTGTCGCGGATAAGCTCGTTGAGCACAAGGCGCTGACCCTGCTCCTCGGGGTTGTAGACAGCGATGGAGTGGCCACCGAAGTTCTTGACGAGCTTCATGCAGGGGATGTCCGTAGTACCATCGCCGAAGTATATCATGCGTGAGAAGGGTACAGGGCGCTTCGACTCCTCCATAAAGCGGTTTACATCCTTGGTGTCAAAGACCGACTCTACGCCCTTGTTAATCTTGAAGATGAACTGCGTCTTGTTGGTGTAGTTCACTGCCACCGCGGGCCAGTAGGCTATGCCGTCGACATTGTAGAGGAACGAACAGGCGTAGATGTTCTTGAACTCGTGGGCTATGCTTGTGCCCTCGATTATCTCCTTGAGACCCGAAGAGTTGACGTAGTGTAGTATGCGCACGCCATGCTCCTCGCCATAGCGGTTTATGCGCCCAAACCACTCCTCCACGCCGCGGTAGAACTTCACGTTGCGACCCGACTCGCGGAAGGCTTCGCGACGCAACGACAGACCCTTCGACTGCGCCGCCTGAATCATGCGTGCCATGTATGTCAGCACCTGGTCGGCATCCTGCTCCTCGGCCAGGGTGTTCGCCTCGTGCCAGAACTCCATGTTGCTCTTGCCCACGGCGGGGATGAAGTCATACTCCTGCATGTTGCCGGGTGCGAGTGTGCCGTCGAAATCGTATATAAGCGCTACGGTGATATTCTCTTTCATAGAATTTTTATGTTAAGGTGGTTCAAATTTAAGAAAAAATTACTATTTTTGCAATAATTAGGTATAATTAATTGTGTATCATGGATAAAAAACTATATCGTTCGCGCCACAACAAGGTCATCGGAGGTGTTTGTGGTGGACTGGGTGAGTATCTGGGTGTCGACCCAACAGTCGTGCGTCTTATTATGGCTCTCGTTATCTTTGTGGGTGGCATGTCAATATTTGTGTACTTGCTTATGTGGTTGATTATGCCTGAAGAGAATTAACAGAGATAATACTGAAATAAAATTTGAGATATGGAATTTAAGGAAGTAGTAAGAAAGCGCCGCTCTACGCGCCGCTATACAGGCAAACCCGTTGAGGTTGAGAAACTTCGCTCAGCAATGGAGACTGCACTTCGCGCTCCATCATCAAAGAATACACGCTCTACACGCCTTATGGCTGTTACGAACCTCACGAAGGTGCGTGCGCTTGGTCGCCTTCGCGACTGGGGCTCAAGCCTCTTGGAGGAGGCGGGTGCAGCTATCGTCGTTATGGGTGACGAGGCGGCATCACCCATGTGGCAGACAAATGCTGCTATCATGGCTACGGTGTTGCAGCTCGCACTTGTGGATGAGGGCCTTGCATCGTGCTGGGTGCATGTTGGCGACTACCGTACATTGCAGGACGATCCCGAGAGTCAGCGCAGCGAGGACTATGTTAAGGAGGTGTTGCCCGAGATACCCTCGGAGTATCGCATCTTGTGTGTAATCTCTATCGGCTATGCTGACTACACACCCAAGCCACTACCCAAGTATGAGGGTCCCGAGCGCATCTTGTTCGCCGACTAGAGGAAATTAATTAGCAGTGAGTAATTAGTAATTAGCAATAGATTAGGGAGTTTAGCTCATGCTAAACTCCCTAATTCGCTTATTAATTTGTCATCCTGAACGAAGTGAAGGATCTCGAGGGTTAGGTGACGGTGGACGTTAGTGATTGCTGAGAGATTCTTCGATTTGCTTAGAATGTCTGCATTACTAACTCTACGAGTCTATCTACATCTTCCTTCGTGGTGCTCCAACTCGTCACGAAGCGCACTATGCTATGCGTCTCGCCACGCGCACCCCAATAGTCGAACGACACCTCCTCGCGTAGGCTATCAATGACCTCGTTGGGTAGGCGGAAGAATTGCTGGTTGGTGGGC
>JAZRAW010000122.1:0-2750 GCA_045634765.1 Alistipes sp. | reverse complement strand
GAGGGCTTCTCGGGTGGCGAGAAGAAGAAGAACGAGATTTTCCAGATGGCTATGCTCGACCCCAAGCTCGCAATCCTCGACGAGACAGACTCGGGTCTCGACATCGATGCCTTGCGTATCGTGGCTACGGGTGTAACACGCCTCAAGCGCGAGGATAACGCTACGGTGGTCATCACACACTACCAGCGCCTCTTGGACTACATCGTGCCCGACTATGTTCATGTGCTCTACAAGGGCCGCATCATCTATACTGGTGACAAGACCCTCGCCCTTAAGTTGGAGAAGGAGGGTTACGACTGGCTTATTAACGACTATAAGGAGGAGTAGCCATGACCGAGCGTATTATAGAGGCCTTTGCCGCAAGTCCCATCCCCGCAGGGTGTTGCACCGAGTCGGGTCGCTGGGTGTTGCGTGCCGAGGCAGATAGAGATATAACCATCGCCGAGGGCGCTACGGTGGAGTTGCTCATCGTGGATGGCGATAAGGCTGTGAACATCGATATAGATGTGCGCCGCGGTGGCGTATTGCGTATTGTCGAGGTTGTGGCCGAGCATAGTGCAACGCAGTTAAGCATTGCTGTAGCTGAGCGTGGCGAGTGTGCTATCACACAAGTCGTTACATCACCATCGGATGTGCGTATTGCTGCAAGCCTCGTGGAGGAGGGTGCATCGTTCAAGCACAACGGCTGCTTCATCCTCGTTGGCGAGGAGCAGGGTAGTGTGACGGTGGATGTAAACCACATGGCTGCGGAGTGTACGTCACACACCTCGGTTAAGGGCGTTGCGGCAGATAAGGCACATGGCAGCTTCTCGGGTCTCGTCTATGTAGCCCCTGGAGCGCAGCATACCGACTCTGTGCAGTCAAGCCGTAATGTAACCATTGGCGAGGCACGCATCGAGACATTGCCACAGCTCGAAATCTATGCCGACGATGTTAAGTGTAGCCATGGTGCTACGGTAGGTCAGATGGATAGCGATGCTATCTTGTACATGCGTCAGCGTGGCCTCAGCACCGCACAGGCCAAGCGCCTACAGATTGAGGGCTTCGTGCAGGATGTGGCTATGCACTCTGCCATCGAGAACCTCGCTGAAGAGCTTATGACGCTCATTAACGCAAAACTTAATAGTTTGTAAGCTATGTCTTTCGACATTAAGAAGATACGCGCAGACTTCCCCATCCTCTCGCGCACCGTCAACAATCGACCCTTAGTCTACTTCGACTCGGGCGCTACGGCACAGAAGCCCACGGCGGTAATCGAGAAGGTCAATGAGCTTATGCGCCACTACAACGCCAATATCCACCGCGGTGTGCACCACCTCTCGGGTCGTATGACCGATATGTACGAGGAGGCGCGCGAGCGTGTTCGCAGGTTCATAGGCGCTGAGCACCGCGAGGAGGTAGTATTTACTTCGGGTGCTACGGCGAGCATCAACCTCGTTGCCTACGCATGGAGTGAGCGCTTTCTGAGGGCTGGTGACAACATCGTCGTAAGCGAGATGGAGCACCACTCCAACATCGTGCCTTGGCAGTTGGCGGCTATGCGCCACGGTGCCGAGTTGCGCGTTTTGCCCTTCGATGAGAGGGGAGAACTCTGCATGGAGCAGCTTGATAGCCTCATCGATGAGCGTACACGCCTTGTTGCTGTAACTGAGGCATCTAACACACTCGGTACTTGCCCCGACCTCGATCCCATCATCGCTAAGGCTCACAGCGTGGGTGCTGTTGTCATGGTGGATGGTTGTCAGGGCATTGTGCATGGTGGCGGCAGGGTAGCAGAGCGTGGCTACGACTTCTACGCCCTCTCGGGACACAAGTTGTACGCCCCCACGGGTATCGGTGTCTTGTATGGCCGTAAGGAGTTGTTGGAGGCTATGCCACCGTTTATGGGCGGCGGCGATATGGTCGACAAGGTGACTTTCGCAAAGACAACATATGCGCCACTACCACTAAAGTATGAGGCGGGTACATCCAACTTTATCGGTGCTGTAGCCCTCGGTACGGCTATCGACTATGTGGACAGCATCGGCATGGCAGCCATCGAGGAGCACGAGCAGATGCTTCTGCGTGCTGCTACGGAGCGCTTAGAGCAGATTGAGGGCTTGCGCATCTATGGTAATGCGGCGCATAAGTGCCCCTTGGTGTCGTTCACGGTGGAGGGTACACACCCCTACGATGTGGGCATGATTCTCGACAAACTCGGCATCGCCATCCGCACAGGTCATCACTGCGCAGAACCCGTTATGACACACTTTGGTGTTACGGGCATGTGTCGTGCCTCGATAGGCATGTACAACACCTTGGAGGAGGTAGATGCTCTGGCTAAGGGCATCGAGCGCGCCGTTATGATGCTTCGCTAACGGTACTAAGACTTGTCGGTAGAGTGTCATGCTGAGCTTGTCGGTAGAGTGTCATGCTGAGCAAAGTCGAAGCATCTCCTCGCTGTGTTTTGTCATCCTGAGCGAAGCGAAGGATCTACGGGATAGCACAGCAATCGAACGCCAGCACACACTGAGAGATTCTTCACTATGTTCAGAATGACATGGTTGGAGCTCAGAATGACATAATATAGCATCAATATTACTAATTGCTAATTACTAATTACTAATTTTTACTGATGTTTATCGTTTTGGAGGGACTTGACGGAGCGGGCAAGTCAACACAGATAACCAAACTCAAGGAGATGTTTAATCAGCGTGGCGTAGCTACTGAGTATCTGCACTTTCCACGCTTCGATGCTCCCGTCTACGGCG
>JAZRAW010000121.1:0-9663 GCA_045634765.1 Alistipes sp. | reverse complement strand
ATGTAAACAGCCGTAAGGTATTGTAAAAAAGTGGGAGTGAATAAAAAGATGTAGTTTTAGGCTTGCGAAGCCCGAAAAAGCGGAGTTTACTAAAGCGTAAATGAGCATTTTGAGGGCAAGCGTAACGACAAAATACACTTTTTATTCACTCTCATTAATTTATGCTCCACTACAATGTGGGCCATATCGTAGGCGGCTGGATGGACACCCATGCTGCGCCATTTCCCCTTGATGTGCATGTAATACGCACAGCCTTTATGGGGCGCGCGGGGTACTCGATATAGAACATACCACACTCCAACTCCCCTACTCGCTCAAAGGTAGTGCCATCGTAGCTGACTTCGACATATCCATTCTCAAATGTGAAGCGTGGCAATTGGAAGTTGCCTGTTGCTACCTTCATGCGACGACATGAGACGGGTTGGTCAAAAGTAAACATCACCCAATCCCCCACATCACCTGCTCGAGTGGTGCGCGCAATTCTACCATATCCCTCGGCCTTGTCGAACGAGAACTTTTCACTATCGTTCATCGATGATGTTATGTTAAACGACGGGGTTATAGTCTTAAAATGTCCGGATGTTCCAGCTTCGGGTGAGTGCGCCTCGCCTCGACGAGTAATAAAACTATATTCCGCGGGCTTATCTGTATCTATTGGCTTAGTATATACCATCTCAATGTCCATAGGCTCACGACGATAGAATATCTTACTTCCATCATCAGTTGAGACCATCAATCGACCATCTTTATACTCTACTTTGGGTGGCATGAGCCTGTATGCGACACCCATAGCATCGAGACGATCGTAGTGCGCAATCATCCTTTTATAGAATGCTGCTTCATCTCTTTCATCGCTATCTACCCATGCAATCTCCGATAGGGCTACAATGCGAGGAAATGTTTGATAATGTAGATAGTCTGCAGTTTCAGGATTATGCGACGCATAGGCTTCGCTGAAGAAAGAACCCTCAAAACCAATTATATTTGATTGTTCATCTAATGTAAAATCTTGCTGGGTCAGTGAGAAATTATAGACCTCTGTCCAATCAAATATTGCAGCCCAATCGTGTCCAGGTTCGCGAGGCGATTGCTTCATGTCAAAATAGAAAAACTGTCCGGGCATAACTACAGTCTGATAATTAGCGGCTGCAGAACGACACGCCTTGATGCTCTCCCAACCATATACGCGCGTGTCAACCGATAGTTTTCCTCCGACGATAGCCTCGTTCCATACGGCTGGTTTCTTCCCATAATCTACGAGTATATCGGTAAGTCTTAGCATGAAGTATTGCTGCAATTCCGATGTGCTATTATATTTATTATCAGTCATTAACTTCTGACAATGTGGGCATCGGCTCCACTGTGACATATCTACTTCATCACCACCAATGTGTATATATTCTGAGGGGAATAATTCACACACTTCACCCAAAATGTCAGCAAGAAGTATGTAGTTTTCCTCGCGTGAAGCACAAAATGCAGAGCGTGTGTCATAACCAAAAGAGGCCGCATTCTTTGGGGTATATGCACATAAAATCTCAGGGTGCATTGTTGCCATACATAGGCTATGTCCAGGCAGGTCAATCTCGGGTATTATCTCAATGTTTCTAACTGCAGCATAGGCAATTATTTCTCGCATCTCATCTTGAGTATAGTAGCCACCCCACCTTTCGTTCCACTTGCCGTAACGTGGCCAAATGAGGCTGTTACCACCACGAAATCCCCCCACTTCTGCAAGCTCAGGGTGGGACTTTATCTCCAATCGCCATGCTTCATCATCTGTAAGATGGAGGCGTAATGAGTTAATCTTGTGATAAGCCAAGAGGTCGATAAAATCCATAACCGCCTCTTTATCCATCCATGTGCGACATACGTCAAGCATAAAACCTCGATGGCTATATCGTGGTGCATCGTCTATCTCGCAATATGACACCTCTACACTACCCTTAATGCCATGGTTGTAGACTTCTGCAGGGAGTAGTTGCATCAAGGTAACTACACCATTGAATACACCACCATACTCTCCTCCCTTAATGACAATGCCGTTGTTAGATATTGATAATTGATATGCTTCGCTATCTAATGCATCGTCAATAACTAACGTTATATCACCACGTTTGTTAGCTTTAACTAAACCCATTTCTGCTGCGCAATACTCTACTAATGGATGTAAGCGGGCATCGGGTGTATAAACGGTTGTTGATGGCGAAAGCGTGTAGCTGCCCTCGCTTAGCGTGATGTTTTGTGGGGTAGGAATGATTATAGGTTCATGGGCATATAGAGCACCATGAACCATAATCATCGTAATAATTAAGAGTAGACGCTTCATTTAGCGGTTGAGATTATATCCCTACTTAACCCTTAGCTTCTGACCAATGCGAAGGATTGAGGTGGACTTGATACCATTAAGCTGACATAGGCGTGATACTGAAGTGCCATATTTACGCGCAAGGGCACCGAGGGTATCGCCAGAGCGCACAGTATGGTACTGCACAGCAGCTGCAGCTTTACGCTCAGCCTCCTCTTGTCGTGCTACCTCCTCCTCATCGCCAAAGTCTTGCTCATACTTAGCGTATATACTAAAGTGTCTGCGCTTTAACAGAAGCTCGTCACGGCGAAGATTGCCGCTTGCGAAGTCTATAATACGCTCTGGGTCAAACGATTGTCCCTTGTATCTTACCTCATAATGAAGGTGTGGACCTGTGCTTCGACCAGTGCTGCCACCCTGACCAATTTGCTGACCAGCGACCACCCAATCACCAACCTCTACATCGCGCTTAGAGAGGTGGGCATAGTATGTCTCCAATCCATTATTATGTCTGATTACCACAAGGTTACCATAATCACCTGCAACCTTTGATACGCGCACTTTGCCATCAAATGTCGCATATATAGGGTCGCCAGTCTTAAGTGCGATATCGATGCCTTGGTGGGCACGACCTCTGCGTGGGCCATAACGTGAGGTGATCCTACCAATGTATGGGTAGTGGTAACTCTCCAACGAGTCAACCAAACGAATAGCGGTAGCCTCAGGCAGAGTGCTCAATTCAACATCCTTATATGCGTGTATATTAGCCACATCCCAGTGGTCATTAAATACCTCTGGGTCGTTTTTATAATCCTCTGCTAAGATATATCGCCAGGTGTTATCGTTAAACAGTACAATGCTTAGGGCACTATTGTCCGTTGGTAGCGTGTCAATCACTGCAACCTTGCCAAGTGTGCGAACGGGTGTAACGGGTACAGGCTGCTCTGCAGGCACATTGCGAAGTGAGTCTGTAGCAATCTTAACGCTATCTGCTTCTTGGGCAAAAGAACTTGATGCAACAAGAAGTAATATGCTTAGTATATAATATTTAATGTATTTCATTTAAACTCTTTTATAAAGACTATTTAGCCTCTTTAATCATCTCTTCTGCTAACTCCAACTGTCGGTAGAAATCATCACCAAAAGCGCGAATAATAGGCTCCTTTAAGCCCTTATACACTGGTAAACCGAGTTTCTTGCCACACTCTCGTGCCGAGCCACATACGGCCCAACGGTGATAGTTCAAGCCTGCGCTACCATTGCGGAAACGTGCCACACGAATGGGATACAAGTGACACGAAATGGGTTTGATAAATGAGCACTTACCCTCTCGGTATGCGCGTTCGATAGCGCAGAAGGTGATGCCATTCTCCTCAAAGGCATAGGCACATGCAGCATTATCAACCAATGGTGTGGTATAGTCGCCATCGGCATCTACAACCATGAAGCCCTGCTCCTCAATTGCAGCGCGTCCCTCCTCGGTCATGTAGGGAGCGTAGTTCTCCCACTCCTCCTCAAGAATGTCAACCTCGTCAATGTCGAGCGGAGCACCAGAGTCACCCTCTACGCAACAAATACCCTTGCACTTCGATAAATCGCAACAGAAAGTCTCTCGTAGGATATCGAGGCTAACTATCTTATCATCAATCTCTATCATGGTTTTATCTATTAAGGGTTGTAGATATCCTTATAGCGGAACGACAAAATCTCGTAGACCATATCGTGCAACTGCTGAGCCTCCTTGTTGTCGGGGTTAATAGCCTTAGCCTTGTTGAAGTCGTTGATGGCCTTGCCCCACTCATTATGCTGGAAGTAGCACTTACCACGCTCGATATAGAGAATATCGCGCTCGTCACCACTCTCAATCATAGATGTAAGGCGCACGATGCGACCTGCGGGTGTCCACAACTGATTCTTTACGATGTAGTCCGACACCGATGGGCTTACCATAGCCGAAATATCCTCGCTACGCTCAGCCTTGCCGCGCACCTCCGTAGAAGAGAACTCAACAAATGGTGCATCCTCAAGTATGGTTACCCTATCGGCAAACTTCTCCACCTCATAGCCATTACGAGGGTAGACATAGATTTTGTATTCGTTCAAGATGCGCTCATAATCCTTCCACTCATCGAAACGAGCCCAAATATCACTGCCAGTGATGATAGAGAACTCCATATCCGCGCCATGATTCTCCTTGAGGTAATCAAGGGTGTTGATTGTATATGAGGGTTTTTCAAGCACAAACTCTACAACCGAAGGCAATATACGCTCAGGGTAACGCGACTCCTTACATGCCATCTCTGCCATCTCATATCGTGCATACTCTGGAGTCTGCAGCACATCAGCCTTGAATGGGTTCTGTGGCGAGATGACGAGTGCCACCTCGTCGGCTAAATTTTTGTCGAGAGCGTACTCTGCAAGTGCTATATGTCCGTTATGTATTGGGTCGAAAGAACCAAAATACAATAACATACGTTTTTTCATATTCATCTTTACTTTAAGAAGTTTTCAATAATAGCTGTAGTCTCATCAACTGCTACATCCAACACATCGTTGACAACCACCTTGTCAAACTCTGGGGCCTTTGAAAGCTCAAACTCTGCCTTGCCAATGCGCTTAAGGATAACCTCCTCGCTGTCGGTACCACGACCACGCAAGCGGCGCTCCAGCTCCTCCACTGAGGGTGGCATGATAAATATCGAGCAAGCATCCTCGCCAAATAGGCGCTTGAGGTTGATGCCTCCCATGACATCTACATCGAAGACGATGACGTTACCCTTTGCCCAGATGCGCTCCATCTCGCTCTTAAGCGTGCCATAGCAAGTGCCAGCGTATACCTCCTCCCACTCTACGAACTCGTCACGCTCTACACGCGCACGGAACTCCTCGTTAGATAGAAAGTAGTAGTCTATGCCATTCTGCTCCTTACCGCGTGGAAGACGCGATGTCGCCGAGATTGAGAACTCGAACTGTGGAAAACGCTTTAAAAGTTCGCGAACTATAGTGGTCTTGCCCGAGCCGCTCGGTGCAGAGAAAATTACCAACTTACCCATATAAGAACGTATATTATAAGATGTTTAGTACCTGCTCCTTAATCTTTTCGAGCTCATCCTTCATTTGAACAACAAGACGCTGCATGTTTGCCTCGTTAGACTTCGAGCCCATGGTGTTTATCTCGCGACCGAGCTCCTGAGCAATGAAGCCAAGCTTGCGACCTGGTGCCTCCTCCGATGCTGATACCTCACGGAAGTAGTTGCAGTGGTTGTCGAGGCGCACCTTCTCCTCGGTGATGTCAAGCTTCTCGATATAGAATATCATCTCCTGCTCGAGGCGGTTGTTGTCAACCTCGAGTTGAAGCTTCTCTATGTTCTCGCGAATGCGATTCTTGATGGTCTCAACGCGCGCACCCTCGAACTGCTCCACCTCGTGGCGATACTTCTCTATGAGGTCGATGCGACCCAAGAGGTCGGCGATAAGGATTGCACCCTCCTGCACGCGGAAGTTGTTCAACTCACTACACGCAGCCTTTGTAGCTTCGATGATTGCTGCAAGCTCTGCCTCCGACACCTCGCGCTCCTCGCTTGTTACCACATCGGGCATGCGCAATATCGCCTTTAGGAAGTAGTCGCTATCGGCAATCACCGCATTCTCCGCGCACACCTCGCGCAACTCCTTGGCATAGGCCTTGAATGCCTCGCGGTTGATGTGTGCCGAAGTCTCGGCTGTTGCAGCCTCGAACGACACGAAGCAATCCACCTTGCCACGCTGCAATTCGCGAGTGATGATGCTACGCATCTCGGCCTCCGCAGCGCGATATCTGCCTGGCAGCTTGATAGATAGGTCGAGCTGCTTAGAGTTTAGTGAGCGTAGTTCTACTCTTATCTTTTTGTCGTCTACCATAGCCTCGCCCTTACCGAAGCCCGTCATTGACTTTATCATAGTTTCAAAAGTTTTGATACATTTATTTCAATCTACAAAGATACAAAAAATAATTAGGAATGAGAAATTAGTAATTAGAAATATTTTTTTGGAGAGGGCATGAGACATAAGAGAGGGGGCGCGGACTGCAGTTGATAGTATGATTGTCATTGCGAGGAGGGTTTCGCCCGACGTGGCAATCCCCTCGTAGCCGGCCATAGACAGCATTGATAGTGTATTGTCACTGAGGAGATTCCCACGTCGCTACGCTCCTCGGAATGACATAGTGAGTGTCCAGAATGACATAGTGTACAGTGTCAACGTTATTACTAATTACTCATTGCTAATTACTAAGTCCGCGATGTCACCACCACGCTCTCTGCCCTCCATGAAGGTCGACATGCGGTAGTTGAAGCCCACCTCCTCGGCAATCTTTGCTATGCGCTGACTCCACACCTCGTAACCCTTGCCCTCATCGGGAAAGAGTATCACCTCGCGCCCCTTAAGGTGGCGCAGACGCTCCGCAGTGAGCCCCATCATAGAGTCCACAGCAACCCATAGATACTCGGGGTAGAGGATAGCGCCAACGTGCGCCGTCTTGTACGCCTCGACAACAGCCACCGTGTAGCTTGGGTTGCATTTGAGTAGGTGCTCACCATAGAGGCACTGCTCAAGGTGCCAATCCTCCGCGAGTACCCCCGCGCGCTTAAGGTCGGAGTGCACCCATGTTATCGCACCCTCGTGCTTCTGTCGCTTGCCCGTTATGGGGTCGTATGCCATGACCTTGCCCGTGCGTATCTGTCCATCGTAGTCTATCTGCCAGAATATCACTCGCTTATCTTCGGTCATCCCCATCTCGTAGAGGTCGTACACACGCTGTGCCTCCTCTACGCCAAACCTCGATGCGAGCCACCTCACATGGTCGGCAACAACCTCAACTGTGCGGCTATGCTCCCACACCCACTCAGGGATATAACCCGTTGGTGGTGGAGTGTTGTCCATCCATCCATTTTCCCTATGGAACTGGATGGATGGACACTCTTGCCCTCCCTTTGCTTCACGCTTCCAAGGGTTATCAGTGAAGTATTGGTGTGGGGTATAGTGATACCCGCAGGGTCGTAACGACCCATCCTCTCTTGGTTGCGTATCTCGCTGCCAAGGGTTATCAGTGAAGTATTGGTGTGGTGTGTAATGGTAACCACACTTATCAAGGCGGTTACACTTACCTACTATATCACTGATATATATATTATTATTTTCGGTATCAATATACCGAGTAAATACATTTTTTCTACCACACTGAGGGCATACATGGCGTGTACTGCGACCTCGGTATCTCTCTAACTGATATCTATATTGTGTCATAGTGATATAATTTTTTTTGAGACCATAGGGACCATAGCGAAGTCTGTATCAGCGGTCATTGTCCGAGACCTCGCTTGGGTCTCTTTGGTCTCTGCTGTTGTTGCTATCGGCAGTTGTCCGAGACCTCTCTTTCGTCTCTTTTGTTTGTCCATCCATCCAATTCCATAGGGAAAATGGATGGATGGACAACTCTATACTTTGTTGAGGAGGTTGCATACTGATTGCGGACTCTTATACCCCAACTCCTCGGCTATTTGTCGGTAACTCTTGCCCTCCTCGCGCATGGCACGCGCAAGTTCCGCACGCTCATCATGCTCCTCGTTGCGCTCCCTCAATAGCGCAAAGGGCACTCGCTCACCCGTAGCCTCGAAGTTTAGCGACGGCGTGAAACGTAACTCGAAAGAGTCGTGTTTATACTGGGCAGAAAGGTAGTTGCCCTTAACGATGCAGAGGTGTCTAATATCGTGGCGTTCAGGGTCTTGGCGCAACTCCATCATGAGTCGCATCTTCGCCTCGAAGCCCTGCGAGCCTATGGCGTTATGCTTCGATGGCGCGAGGCTCTCGGTGCGCTTGCCCGTGTGGTGGAGAAAGATGACAAGCGTGCTATACTTAACCGCCAACTGCGAAAAGGCGTTTATGAAGCCACGCACACGGTTGTTCTCGTTCATGGGTCCCGTGTATAGGTCGGCAAAGGCATCGACAATGATGACATCGGGCATGTGGCTCTGCATGCCCAACTCTATGGTTTCCAAAAGGTTGTCTGTGTCGAATATGAAGTGCAGACCCTCATATTGTCCCCTCTCCTCATCGAGTATCTGCATGCGCATAAGGCGCGAGAGCGATGCCTCGTCGTCCTCGGTAGATACATACATCGCGCGCTTGTAGCGTGGGTGCAGAGGGAAACCGATATACTCGCTCTTGCCAGCCACGATAGCCATGGCAAGACCACGCAGTAGCGACGACTTGCCCGAGTCCGAAGAGCCAACAAGTGCCACAACACCCTGTCGAGGGAGTATAGGTTCAAGCAGTGTGTCATCATCGGTGTAGTCGCGCTGCATCATCTCACTGGCACAACTTATGCGCTCGAGGTATGCTGCACTGCACCTCTCAACCTCAATTTCTCGCTGCAACTCCTTCTCTCGCTTCATCTCCTCTTCAAGGGCGGATATCTCAATACCCAACACCTCAATAAGATTCTTCTTACTCTCTGTCATAGTTCTTAAATTTAATTTAGGGTTTAACAATTGAATTTTAATGCAAATATAATATCTCAAAACCCCTTTGTCAAGGGTTTTGTATTAAAATATTTTACACCCATAGATTAAGATATTGAATACCAAGACGAAGAGAGGCGGAGCAGATTGTTCTATGGTATAAAGAAAATATCGTGGGATAGTACTCCTCGTACAGCCCACGATATTTTATATAGGATAGGACAAAGATGCCCTATACAAATCGAAAATTACTCCTCAAAAGAGTGGATAACAACGCCTGAGCGCAACTTAGGCTCAAACCAAGTAGTCTTGGGAGGCATGATGTTGCCAGTGTCTGCGATGTCGAAGAGCTGCTGCATTGATACTGGGTACAATGCGAAAGCAACCTTCATCTCGCCGCTGTCAACACGCTTCTGTAACTCGCCCAAACCACGTATGCCACCTACAAAATCAATACGCTTAGAGGTGCGTAAATCGGTTATGCCCAACAATTTATCCAACACTAAGTTAGACAATACTGTAACATCCAGCACGCCTATTGGGTCGTTGTCGTCATACGTTCCCTCTTTAGCAGTGAGGCTGTACCACTCGCCACCGAGATACATCGCAAAGTTGTGCAGTGCTGCAGGGGTGTAAATCTCCTTGCCTTTCTTCTCCACTATGAATGACTCTCCGAGCTTCTCGACGAGTTCTTCCTCGCTCAATCCGTTCAAATCCTTCACCACGCGGTTGTAGACGATGATACGCAGGTGAGATGCAGGGAATGTAACTGCCAAGAAGTAGCAATACTCCTCGTTACCTCTATGGGCAGGGTTCTTCGACATACACTCCTGTCCGACACGTGCCGCAGCAGCGGTA
>JAZRAW010000120.1:0-21118 GCA_045634765.1 Alistipes sp. | reverse complement strand
GTAGGTCTTAACTTCCGCGGTCCTAACAACTGGTACGCTTCATTGGATTTCAACTACTACGACCGCTTGTACCTCTCGATGAACCCTATGTACCGCACACAGTACTTGGAGAATGAGATTAAGCGCATCTACGACTGGAATAACCTTGAGACTGGTCGCCAGAAGGCATATGTAGTTGATGTTATTGACGGCATCCGCGCTCAGGAGGAGTTGGGTAGTGCCTATACGCTTAGCGCAAGCATCGGTAAGAACTTCCGTATTAAGTATAAGTATACACTCGGCTTCAGCCTTCAGGTGAACAATATCCTTAATAATCAGACTATTCGTACGGGTGGTTACGAGCAGATGCGTCTGAATAAGCTTTCAGATCCTATCATCTTCCCAGATAATGAGGGCGAGATGAAGATTGTACATAAGCCTACAACCTATTCACGCTTCGACTCTAAGTATTTCTACATGAATGGTCTTAACTACTATCTCAATATTTACTTTAGATTCTAACTGCTAAACTGATGAATATTATGAAACTAAATAGATTATTTGCATTGGTTGCCATGGCAGTTATGACTGTTGGCTGCTATGAGAAGTTCGATACTGTCGCTCCACATACTATTGTAGATGACCAGGAGGCGTTTGAGCAGATGTTCCCAGAGGCAGAGCATATCACAATCGCAGAGCTTAAGTATGCTTTTGGTGATATCTCTAATACTGGTGTAAATAGTGCATGGTCAAACACAAAGTATAAACTCATCGGTGAGGATATCTTTGTGGGACACGATGTATATATTATGGGCGTTGTGACATCTGATGATACTGAAGGCAATGTCTACAAATCACTCTATATCCAGGATGAGACATCGGGTATCGAAATCAAGTTGAATAATAACGTAGGTATCCGTTACAAGAAGGGTTCATTAGTATATGTGCGACTTACTGGTCTATACCTTGGTAACTATCGTATGATGCTCTCTTTGGGTGGCGCACCCTCTGAGTCATGGAACAAGGCTGGTGAGCATAAGTTCTATGCTAATTCTAACCTCGAGCTCCAGTCTGTAATCGATAAGTATGTGTTCCTTGGTAAGAAGAAGAGTGGAGGCCTTAAGGTCGGACAGTATGAGGAGTGGTTGCGTTACTCTCCCAATGTCGATATTATCACCGTTACCCCCGATAACTACAAGGATGTGTTCAATCCTGGTAAGATTGAAATGGAGGGTAAGTTCTATGGTACAGAGAAGACAGATGCTAATGGTATCAAACATAAGGTGTTTGAAATCTCACAACGTGAACTTATGTTTGGTCGTTTGATGAGATTTGAGGGCTTGGAGTGCCACTATGCGGGTGTAATGAATCAGGATGGTGTCACCAACCCAGCACTTAAGAGTGGCTCGTTTGAGAATATCTACCCAAGCTGGTTGTATACTGACCCACGTCCAACAGTTTCAAAGCCTTGGTACCATTGGGCATTCAAGGAGCCAGTAACAGGTCGTAGCCTCTATGGCTCAGTTCTTTTCACATATGATACCTCTGCAACAGTATGTTCTGCCGATGGTGTATATGCTTTGCGTTCGAGTGGTTACTCTCATTTTGCTCGTACTAACGTATGTAAGGATGGTGAAAAGGCAACCATTACAGCTATTTATGGCATTTACGCTCAGAGGTCCGACTATAAGGGAAATGCCGATGATTATGCATCCTATCAGTTAACTATAAGCAGTTTCTCTGATATTGAGTTTGATAATGGTATCGACGCACTCCTAACGGATGAGCAGGTCGCAGCAATGACAACAGAGGATATGATGACTGTTCCTTGGATTGATGAAGAGGGTGAGTCTGAGTATAACTAAACTTTGTAGAAAACGGATGAGTAAACAGCTCATCCGTTTTTTATTTGTATTTTGTTTTCATATATTTACAATATCTTAATACTCTAATTCAAGAATAGGGTAGTTGCTTAGACTCTGCGCTTATCCTATGTTTATTCGCATAGTCAATTAGTAAACCGTAGCGCTTATTTAGTAGTCTTTTGATTTTGATATCATTTTCTCTATTTCGCAGAGAAACAGTTCATAACGTAGTTATATTTATGAGTCTTGCCAATGTATGTCACAGCGCTTAGAGTTCTTTATTTGCTAAACCGTAGTATGCGATATGGAGATGTTTTAACCAAAAAGATTGGTGCAAAAGTTGTGAGTATCAGTATTTGCTACGTCGTAGTTACGCGATAAGGAGTTGTTCAAACCAATGAAGTTTAGTACTAAAGTTGCATGTATCCATATTTGCTACGCCGTGGCATGTGATTAGAAGGTGTTCAAATCAAACGTATTTTGCTGAAGTAACATGTACCTATACTTGCTATGCCGTATTACGTGATTACGCGATACGATGATGTTCAAATCAAAAGTATTTTGCTGAAGTAACATGTATCCATCTACATCATTAGTTTGCATTATCATTAGTCTACTCTCTGTCTATCCACTCTATTTAACATAATGTAAATTATCCGCCAAATGTTTCAATGCGTAAATAGGGCGCTTTATTCATATCTTGTGTGAATGTGAACTAAAAGTCTAACAGTCGATATTTGCTGCGTGTTTCGGAGATTGACATTAACTCTTCGTAATGCCACCATTCACGTCGATATGGGTATAGACCAGCTGCATGCATAACCTCGATTAGTAAAATGCGGTTTGATGCAGCCTCATAGCTAATTATGCCACGCTTAGCCATATCATATATGTAATCACGATATACTTGCACAGTGCGCGTTCTTGAATCGGAGTTATCTGCTGTACCCTTTACTGAGGCTGCCTCTGTAAAGTCATCAAATCCTGCGCCCATGTCTAATGGCTCGCCGTCAAGCGTAGCAATTGTTAGGTCGACAGCAACGCCATAGTTGTGTCTGCCGCCGCGCGTGCCATCAGCAACAAAATCCTCGAACTTAGTCCCCTCTACAGCCTCACGCATTGCACGTTGAACGCTTATTGGGCGCGCAGCATCATATATAATCAATGTGTAGTCGGGATGGCGCTCCTGGAGTATCCTTTGAGCTTCGACAACCTTTAATGCAAAATTATATTCAAAGTAGGCAGATTCGAGATCTCCGTACATGTCAATGCCTACAAAATTGTCAGTGGTAGAATACTTTAGGTCAACGAGTATAGTGTTGTCAAGTGCGTGTATATTAACAAGGTTATACTCCTGCATCTTCCTATCAAGGCCTTCGGGCGACTGCGTGAGCGTCGTGCTGAGCAATATGGTTATTAAAAGATGTATCATAATTCTATAA
This sequence comes from Alistipes sp., assembly GCA_045634765.1. Classification (GTDB taxonomy): domain Bacteria; phylum Bacteroidota; class Bacteroidia; order Bacteroidales; family Rikenellaceae; genus Alistipes. The sequence continues at coordinate 17,832 of JAZRAW010000120.1, read as the reverse complement.
TTTTTAACAAATGTAAGAAAAAAAAACTATCTTTGAGCCGAAATAAAAACTTAACAAATTAATATATATAAAAATGAAGAAATTATTTGCACTTTGTGGCATCGTGGCTACCCTATTGGTAGCATGTGGTCCTATTGAGGACGGTAGTGAGGAGATACAATTTGCTGTTACGTCGAAGACAGATGTTTCCATAGGTTCTGGCAACACAATGGGAATTATTAGCTATACAATTTACAACCCTGTTGAAGGTGCTACTGTAGAGGCTTCATCAAGTGTGGAGTGGATTGGTTCATTCGACTTTTCGCAAATGGGTAAGATTGGTTACAAGGTTGAAGCTAACCCTACATACGATGAGCGAAATGGCGTAATCACCGTTACGTTTAATAATTATAGCGTAGAGGTAAATATCAAGCAGGCGGGTAAAGTACGCCCCGAGGAGAAGAAGATTGAGGCTCCATATCTCCTTGGTCACTACTATGGTGATTATGCTGGATACAACTATAACTACTACCTCGTACTCTCGGAGAGCGACTATGATGCCACTGGCGAATTTCATAACGAGGGTTACAAGTTCTTCCTTGACATCTACTCTGAGGAGCGCCCCGAGGATTACAACAACATCCGCGTGCCTAATGGTGTTTACACATTTAACATCAATAATGACGGTATGGCTGGAACATTCTTGGAGTCATTCAGCATCTACAAGGAGTATGATAGTACAGGTATGGAGGTTGCTGAGCACCCATACCAGGAGGGCGTCCTTACAGTTACAGATGACCTCATAAAGTTGGTGGTTAAGTTTGCGGATGAGGAGAATTTGTATGTTGTAACTTATAGCGGTGATTACACAATGCTGGATCGTCGCAGTGCTGCTGGCGGCATCTACTAATGCTCGTCTAATATAAAAATATTGAGGGGTTGTCCAATAAAGGATAGCCCCTCAATCTATTTTACAGGTAAGCGTTTTTAAATCTCTGATAGTGAAACAATATTGTTTAATACAGCGTATATCGTCAAACGCCCCAGTGAGCGTGTTTTGAGCTTCTCGGAGATGTTGTTGCGGTGGAAGATTACGGTCGTTAGAGAGATGTTTAGTTTGTCAGCAATCTCCTTGTTTATATACCCCTTGACAAGCAGTGTCAACACCTCCTTCTCGCGCTGCGATAGTGTTGCCGTAACGGATGTTGTAATCTCAGCTTGCTCCGCATTGTGGGTGTGATGTCCTGCGGGGTGTCCTGCGCTATGAATTTGGAGTATCTTGCGAACTATTGCCGATTCGGACTGGGTGGTATCAATAGTGTGCATGCCAAGGTGTGCAAATTGCGTGTTGTCGCCATCCGTAATCACGATGGTGCGCCTGAGCATCGGGCGGAACATCTCCATGTTGGCAAAGAGCAACTTTGCGGAGATAAACATATGAGCAACAAGTGGCGATGCCGCATTGAAGCTCTCAATATTTGAGTAGCAGGTAATATCTACGCCAGGAGCAATGTCGGAGATGAGGCTACGTAACGACATAGCCTCCAGCGTGTTCTCCGATAATATTGCTATCTGCGGTGCCATCACTACCCTATCTATTTGCCAATATATACCTCCATTACACGACCAGTGCCTTCGAGACGAATGTCGCCCATCTCGGCGGGAATAAGCACAACCTCACCCTCCTTAAGAGTCTCGCTAACGCCCTCGGCAACGATGTTCATGTCACCCTTGATGGCGATATAGATGACGAATGAGTCGAGCATTGCGCGGTCGAGTTCCTTCTCGCCAGCGATGTCGTGCATCACCATCGTAAAGTATGGAGACTCAATAACTTTAGCCTCACCACCTGAAGTGAGTTCGTAGCGACGATGGAGCAACTCTGCGTCTGCCTCAAAGTCTATAGCATCAACAGCAAGTGCAGTGTGCAACTCGCGACCCTTACCCTCGGCATCAACTCTATCCCAGTCGTATATGCGATATGTGACATCGGATGTCTGCTGCACCTCCACAACCTCGATACCTGCGCCAAGCGCATGAACCGTGCCTGCGGGAATAAAGAATACATCACCAGGGTGCACCTCTACACGATTAAGAAGTGGCTCGAGGCGCGACTCCGACACTGCTGCAATATACTCCTCGCGAGTGATATTGAGGTCTTTAAAGCCGAGGTAGATAGCGGCACCTGGCTTGCAGTCTACGACATACCATGCCTCGGTCTTACCAAAGCTGTCGTGGCGCTCCTGGGCAAGTTCGTCATCGGGGTGTACCTGTACCGAGAGCTTGTCGTTGCAGTCGAGATACTTAATCAAAAGGGGGAACTCCTCGCCATAGCGCTCGAAGTTCTCCTCGCCGATAAGCTCGCCCATATATACCTCGATAATCTCATTGAGGTTATTACCCTTGAGCATGCCGTTGGCAACGACTGAGACATCACCCTTAACAGATGACAAATCCCAACTCTCGCCATAGAGTTTATCCTTGGCAAGGCGTGATGCTGCGCTACCCTTCTTCTTGAGTATTGCCTGACCACCCCAAATTCGCTCCTTGATGCGTGGTTTAAATTTTATTGGATATAACATAGTGTCAAAAGTTTAGAAGGAGTTTAGAAAAGAGTTTCAACATATTCTACAACCTCGTCGATAGTCGCAGTGAGAGGGAATACCTTGGTTGGCTTGAGGTGCCACAACTCGCGTCCCCTCTTTGCTGCCTCCTCGCCTGCGCCAGTGATATTAAGCATGATGCACGCATCCTTTGCAATCTCACCCGCCTCGACCATCTTGATTAGTGATGCTGTGGCAACACCCGCTGCAGGGTTGATGTCGATGCCCTCGAGCTCCTTGAAGAGTTTGCATGCGCGCTTCGACTGTGCGTTTGTAGCAACCACGATGTTGCCATTTGTAGCCTTCAGAGCGTCGTAGAGGCCACCCGCGATAGCGTATGGTGGCTTGCGGTTTGAGAGTACCTTCGCGTCGATGAGAGCTGCATCACGGCGCGCCTTCTTCATGTCGTATGGCAACATCTCGCGAGACTCGTGAATCCATGCGTCGTACATCGGCACAAAGGGGGCGTTCTGAGATACGATGAGCTTCATAAGGTTGTTGCCATAGTTTCCATCCTCGATAAGGCGTATATTTGCCTCCCATGCAGCGATAGCACCTGTGCCACTACCTACAGCCTGGAAGTAGTAGTCGGGAATGCGACCGATGGTGGTTACGGCAGAGAGCACGGTTGTGCCCATGCCATCGCGGCGTGCAATATTTTTTGCTCCACCTTCAGCATAGTATTTCGATGACTTTAGTGCATAGAGGGAGAGATTGATTGCATCGAAGTAGTCGCCACCTTTCTCACATGCGATAAGTTTTACGCAGTCATTTAATGGCTCTGTAAACCATAGTGCGTCGAGATTGTCATATGGCACGGCGAGCAACAACTTGATGTTATTCTCGGAGCACACCTTGGCGAAGGCGCGTGCTGTATTACCTGCAGATGCTACGACCAAAACTCGATCTTCATCTTCGTCGATGCGTGCACATACGCTATATGCCTCAGTCTCTTTGAATGAACATGTTGACATGCGCGCACCGTGCTTGGGGCTATAGCCGCTCAAAGTAATCCAAAGGTTTTCTAAACCGAGGTACTTGGCGAGAGCCTCGCTTTTGAATGTTACGGGGGCTGAAGAACCCTGCAATGTGCGTTTTACGGGGAGCCAGTCGCAGAACTTATAGAAGCCATAACCCTCTGGTTTAAGGGAGAGTACCCTATTTTCGTATTTAGCTCGTACTAATGATGGTGCCTTGTATTCGGGATCATCCAAAATCCAACCTGTGTCATTAAATTCGCGTCCTGTTGCGACACACGTCATTTTGTACTTTGTGGGCTTAAAATTTTCCATAGTTAAGATTATTTTGTTTGCCTCTTTACTTATCAATAATATCGTGCAAATTTACGCCATTTTTTTTAAAAAATCAATAAGTAAAGTTACCTATGGCCGATAGTTTTTTTAGACCTAAATCCTCTATTTAGAAAAATATTACTATCTTTGTTGTATCTTAGTTTGATATTGTATGGCTGTTGGGATATAGAATTTAAACGAAAAAAATAATATTATGAAAAAGAGTCTTTTATTTATTATTGTAGCGGTAGCTTTATTGCTTGTGGGTGGAGGTGTCTTTGCAGCACTCTATTTTGGTAGTCCAAAAGCTGAAAAGAGCGTGGCGAAGAGTGATGCTAAATTCGTCCTTGAAGATGATATGGTCTTTTATATCAATGTTGACCAGCTTGTGCAGAAGAGCGCTATTAATGATGTCTTGACAGATGGTAATCGTAGTTTGTTGGCTACGATGATAACTGCAGATGCATACGATCGCAGCTTGACAGATTATGTCGAGACACTACTTGCTGATCTTAACAATACCGGTATTAATACCAAGTACCCTATCAGCTGTTATGTGAATTTAGATACGATTGATGGTGATGAGGTGGGTGAATTTACACTCATCGCTGAGGTTGTCGACGCAAGTAAGGTGGATGACTTCTTTGCATTTACAAATGATGCCTTTGGTGCTGACGTAGAGATTGTGCGTGATGGCGATATGCGATACATCGATATGTATGATTTTGCAATTGCTTACAATAACAGTCGCTTAGTGGTGGTTGCATATACATATTATGATAGTATTACAGGATGCGATAAACTCATTGATAAGGCGATGGCACGTCCTAAGGTAGACTGGTCGGCATATGCGAAGTATGATGTTGCTTACACCATGCAGCTAAAGCCATTGCTCGATATGAGACGTGCTAATATTCAGCGCAATATTGATGAATCGTACGAGTATCTTGAGTTGTATGCTGACGAATGGGAGATAGAGTGGATTGAGGAAGAAATTGAGAGTAGCGAGAGCGAGCTTGAGCGTATTAACAATATCGCATCGTTAATGGACAGAGATGCATCTGTGACTTTGGGTCTAACATTTGAGAACGGTCGCGTTGTTCTTGATGGCCGAGTAGAGGGTATTACTTCTGAATATACTATCGGTACTAAGGTTTCAAACGATCACCTTGCATATGTGGGTAATGATGTTATCGCTTTGCTCAACATGGGTGTCAATGGAGAGCAGGTTTCAGAGATACTAATGGATAATATTACACCAGAATATGCTGATATGTTTGGTCTTAGCCGCAATGATTTTAATATATACTTTGGTATTCTCTGTGATGCTATTAAGTCTATTGATGGAGATGTGACAGTCGCTTTGAATGACATTTATGGTAGTTCATACTACGGCGTAAGTAGCGTGGATGCAATGTTGGCGTTTAATGTTAAAGATGACTATATCATCTCAAATGTAGCTCAGTTTGGCGAGGGTACACTTCGTAGAATGGGTGATAACCTCTTTAGTTACAACTATAATGGCAACAGTTTCATGATAGGTCAGCAGGAGAACTGCTTGTTTGCAACTCTAAACTCTAACTTTAAGACACAGAGCAACCCAGCATCAAAGAGCGCATGGGTTAAGGATGTAGCAGATAGCTATGCATATCTTGTTGTGGACATGGATAATTTGATGGATAATAGCTACATCTCATCGCTTTATCGTGCAGAACTACGCAACATGGATCAGGTAAGTGCAAGCTATCTTGACGACTTTGTGGAGTCTTGTGACTATGCTTATGTCACTGTAGACACTCCTACGTCGGCACAGATGGTACTTGTTTTTGATGATAAGCACACTAATTCACTTGAGCATATCGTTAGATGTGTGATGCCTATTATTATTCGTGAGGCAACATCACAAATGTTTTAGTCATTATAATTAGTAATAGTGAAGGAGATTAGACTTAAAGGTGTCGTTCCAGAGATTTTTGCTGAACGTAAAGACATCGTATCGGATATCTGGCACGCTGATGCAGTTTTTGAGCGAGGTAAGACCTATCTCATTGAGGCTGCGTCAGGTACAGGTAAGTCATCGTTGTGTAGCTATCTATATGGCCAACGTGGTGACTATAGAGGTGAAATATCTTTTGATGGCGAGGATGTTAAGAGGTATGGAATAAACCATTGGTGTGACATACGTCAGCATAACATCAGTATCCTATTTCAAGATTTGCGCCTTTTTGGAGAGTTGACAGCATTGGAGAATGTTGAGATTAAAAATCGTATCACCAAGCATCGCGACCTAAAGCAGATTGAGATGTGGTTTGAGGAGTTGGGTATCGGTGATAAACTCAATGCACGCATTGATCGTATGTCGTATGGTCAGCAGCAGCGTGTTGCACTTATTCGTGCACTATGTCAGCCCTACGATTTCCTATTTTTGGATGAGCCTATATCACACCTCGATGATAGAAATAGTGATATAATGCGTGATATTATTCTTCGTGAGGCGAAGATGTCGGGTGCTGCAATTGTCGCAACATCAATCGGTAAGCATATGAATATAGAATACGATAAAATATTGCGTTTATGAGACTTATCTGGAAATTACTACGTAAGCACATAAGTATATTTGAGTTAGCTGTATTCTTTGTCGCTAATCTTATCGGCATGGCTGTTATATTGGCAGGCGTGCAGATATATAGCGATCTTAGTCCCATGCTTACGGGTGAAAAGTCGCTCATTGGCAATGACTACATGATTATCTCACGACCTGTAGAGCGCGTTGGTGAAGAGACACCAAAGTTCTCGGCGTCAGATATTGAGGAGTTGCGCGGTGAACCATTTGTGGAAAACCTTGGAGTCTTTGCATCATCAAAATTTAGGGTTGATGGCGGTATCGAGTTCAAGGGACGAAGACTCTCTACGATGATGTTCTTTGAGTCTGTGCCCGACGAATTTATTGATGTGGATAGCGAGGAGTGGCGTTTCGAGCAGGGTGACGATGTAATTCCTATAATTCTGCCACGCAACTACCTTAACCTCTATAATTTTGGCTTTAGTCAGGCTCAGGGGTTGCCTAACATTACTGAGGATATGATTAAGCGTGTAGAGATTAGTCTGCGCATCAGTGGAGACGGCGGCTATGACTACTACACAGGACAGGTCGTTGGTTTTTCCGATAGACTAAATACGATTCTTGTTCCAATGTCCTTCATGTCTTGGGCTAATGGTTACTATTCTAATGATGATAATGGCGATGCAACACGTCTTATACTTGAGGTGAAGAATCCAAGTGCTCCCGAGGTTGTGGAGTTTATGGAGCAGCATGGCTATGTTGCGGAGGATAAACCATCGGAGAGTAGCAAAGCACTCTTCTTGCTTCAGGTGTGCGTCGCAGTTATTGTTGGTATTGGCGTGGTGTTTAGCCTCTTGTCGATGATTATTCTCACGTTGAGCATCTATCTGCTTCTGCAGAAAAATATTAATAAACTTGAAAACCTTGTGCTCATTGGCTATAAACCTGTATACGTTGCGATGCCCTATATACTTATGACAATGATACTTAATGTAAGTATATTTGTGATTAGCATCGTCGCCGTGTCCTATGTGCAGGGACTCTATATGGGTTATCTCGGAATGTTATTTGGTGTAACCATCGAGGCCTCTCCTGTAGCATCTATCGTAGCTGGAGCAGTCTTGACATTGGTTATTACACTATTTAATTTCTATATTATCTATCATAAGATAGCACAAATATCACGAAAAAGATGTTGATACGTCAAGCACAACCCACAGATATTAAATCGATATTGAGCATTGTTCGCAGTGCTCAATTGTCGTTATGTGAACTCGGTATTAATCAATGGCAAGATGGATACCCCTCGGAGGAGGTTATCGCTAATGATATTGCTCAAGGTGTTGGCTATGTTGCGTGTGATAATAGTGGTTCTGTCGTTGGATATGAGGCTGTGGTGCTCACAGGAGAGGAGGCATACTCGCAGATTGAAGAACATGTATGGCATACATCTAATCGTTATGTTGTGGTACATCGTCTATGTGTAAACGGAGAGTCACGTCGCAAAGGAGTGGCAATTGAATTGTTGACATTTGCAGGTGATTTTGCACTTAAGCATGGCGTATGTGATTTTCGCATTGATACACACAAAGGCAATGTGCGTATGCTCGCTTTGTTGAATAAATTAGGTTTTGCATATGTCGGCACTATTCGATATGTTAGTGGTCTTCGCGAAGCATTTGATTTAAAAATTAAGTAATAAACTATATTATAACTACCTAATATATGGCAAGTTATTTACAAGTTGAGAATATCTCGAAGTCGTATGGCGATAGAGAGCTTTTTAGCAATATAAGTTTCAATATCAACGAGGGTGATAAGATTGCGCTTGTTGCGCCTAACGGCACAGGTAAGTCATCTTTATTGAAAATATTGGCAGGCATCGAGCACTCTGATCGTGGCGGAGAGGTGAAATTCATGCGTGATATACGCGTTGCATTCCTCGATCAGAATACGGAGTTCAACCCCGACCACACAATATTTGAGGAGGTGTATGCGCGTATGAGTGATCTCTCTCCTGCGATTGTAGAGTATGAACAGGCAGTAGAGAGCGGTGATACAAAGCGTCTTGAACGTGCTATTGCTGCGATGGATGCAATGGATGGTTGGTCTATCGAACAAAATATTCGTCAGGTATTGACATCCTTGAAGTTAATGCGCCTAAATCAACCAATGCGTGAACTCTCTGGCGGTGAAGCTAAGCGCGTGGCATTGGCGTGTATGATGCTTCAAAACGCCGACTTCCTTATCATGGATGAGCCTACCAACCACCTCGATATTGACATCATCGAGTATTTAGAGGGTTATCTTCAACGTTCGCGATGCACCCTACTTATGGTTACCCACGACCGCTACTTCCTCGACCGTGTATGTAACACAATCATGGAGATAGACCGTGGTGGTCTCTACTCCTACCGTGGCAACTACACCGAGTATCTTGAGAAGCGCGAGGAGCGATATGCAAATATGCAGGCGGAGATTGATAAGTCCCGCAACTTGATGCGTAGAGAGTTGGAGTGGATACGCAGCACCCCACAGGCTCGTACGGGTAAGGCTCGCTATCGTGTTAACGCTTTCTACGACCTTAAGGAGAGAGCTTCGGTAAGTCTTGCTACATCGAATGTTGAGATTGATGTTGCCACATCGCGTCTCGGTCGCAAAATTATTGACTGCATGGATGTGAACCTCTCGTTCGAGGGGCGCAAGATGCTCGACAACTTCTCATATAAGTTCACGCGTGGCGAGCGCATAGGTATCGTTGGATCAAATGGCGTGGGTAAGACGACATTCCTAAACCTTATGGCTCAGGCGATTACTCCTGACTCGGGCGTAATAGAGCATGGTGAGACATTGCGCATTGGTTACTACTCGCAGCGTGGCATTACATTCAAACCTGGACAGACCGTATTGGAGTGTGTACAGGATATTGCAGATGTTGTTAAGGCGTCGGATGGTCATGCTATATCGGCTACTACATATCTAAATCGCTTCCTCTTCCCTCACGAGACATTCAACAAGCGTGTAGATATTCTAAGTGGTGGTGAGCAACGTCGCCTAAATTTGTTGACTGTGCTTATGCGCAATCCCAATATGCTTATCCTCGACGAGCCTACCAACGACCTTGATATCATGACGTTGAATGTTCTTGAGGAGTATCTACAAGAGTTTACGGGTTGCCTCCTTATTGTTTCGCATGATCGCTATTTCCTTGATAAGAGCGTTGACCACATCTTTGTTTTTGAGGGTGAGGGACGCATCAAGGACTTCGTGGGTAGGTATAGCGAGTATCGCGAATATATGAAGGAGAAAGAGGATGAGGAGCGAGCAAAGCAGCGCGTTGCAACACCATCAAAGCCACAGCAGCAACGCACGCACGACACATCAAAACGCAAACTATCATATAAGGAGCAGCGCGAGTTGGAGCAGATTGAGGCGGACCTTACAGCACATAGTGCAGAGCGCACGGAGTTGGAGGCAGAGCTTTCGTCGGGCACACTACCCTACGACCGCATCACCGAAATATCGAAGCGTATCGAAGAGCTTACCTCTCTTATTGATGAGAAGGAGATGCGTTGGTTGGAGCTAAACGAGTAGTTTAGGTTGCACTATATAACTATCTATAAAACAAATGCCGTCGAAAAGTCGACGGCATTGTTGTTATTAGGCCTGTAACCACTTATATTTGGCTACGCTATATATTGGGACAAGCGGTAGGATGATTGGCGTACGCTTAATATAGGCCTGGAACTCGGGATCTTTGCCGTAGACCTCTGTTTGGCGTAACTCAAGGCGGCGAGCACCACTAAACATCACATATACAATGCCTATATATCCGAGTGATGCAACCACCCACTGCCATAATGTGCAGCAAGCGCCGAAGCAGACGATAAAGCTGCCTGTCCACATCAATACCTCACCGAAGTAGTTGGGGCAACGTACGATGCGGTATAGACCATGGCTAACAAAACGATTAGGGTTACGCTTCTTGGCGGCACTCTTCTGAGCATCTGCAATCATCTCGATAAGAACACCAATAGTAGCTATGACAGCGCCACCCCACATCCACCACTCGTTGACCTCAGCACCATTGGCGCGGTTGGCGAGGTAGAACGTAGCTGGGCTAATCTGACCAACATAGAGCAATGCACATGATATCCAAATCATAAGCATCACAAAGAATGGTTTGCGCTTCGAAATCTCGGGCTGATAGAGTATCTTCTTGTATGATGCTGACTTGCGCTCGCGAATAAGTAGATACATTGCCAGACGGATGCCATAGACAAAGAGCACTCCAAGCAGAATAGCTGACGGGATAGTCAAGTTGTTGTGGAAGATAATAGCCGTGGCAACGGCAAGAGCCGAGATTGAAAGACCATAGCCAATACTAAAGAAGTATACGAAGTATATCCAACCTACTGCCGATATGACAAACGATATTGCCAAAAGAATCCATAGATGTTCCATGCGGGGAGAGTTTATGTTTATATTTTACATGTTTTTTTATATCATATACTAAGCCATACCGCTATTTTTTCGGACTGAAACTGAAATACTTCGCCGCAACAAAACTATATATCGCAACAATAATTGTGGTGAGCATTTTTGCAATAGTTGGCCATATGTAGCATAGGTCAACAAACAACTTCATCAACACGTAGTTTAGAAGTATTGATCCAACCACCGATAGTGCATAGCGAAATAGCTGTATGCGTTTGCGTTGCTCTGTAGCGCAGAAGGCAATGTATCTATTTAGTAGGAAGCCCGTAAAAAAAGTTATTGGAAAGACGATAATAAGAGCCGCAATATGAGGTGAGATAACTACAACCTTTAAGTCTAAATTTGACTCCCAAAGCACATAGTGGTAGATTACAAAATACCACAATGTGTCCAAGACCATGTTGATGGCTCCACAGATGCAATATCTAAAAGTATAGCGTGATATAACACGCTCTAAAGGTTTAATATAGAGCGTGTCAATCAACGATATTAATATTTGAGATATTGCCATCTATTATCTATACTCGCGTGGAGTGAAAATCCAAATCTGAGTAAAGTTGTTTCTGTGTTTGCGCATATACTCAACGCAATCATCACGATCGGCACTGCCATATATTGCAACAGCATACATCCATCCAAGAGGGAAAATCTCGCAATACAGATTCTCATGCTCTGCCATAAGCGTCTTGACAGCGGTCTCGGCATTCTCCATTGTTGAGTAGCTACCTGCAACCACCTTGTGACGAATATCCTCTTGTGTTCTCCAGTCTGCAGAGATAGCATCACTGTATATGTGTGTGTCAACAACCTTTTCTGGCTTTGGAGACTCCTCAACTATTACATCGAGCGTCTCCTCTGTAGTGACTACCCCGTTGTCTGTATACTCGGTGACGGTGGTAGTATCCTCAACTTCAACCTCGTCAGGAGTATTGCGAGTCACCTCCTTCTGCTCTGTTGTTTTATTAATCAACGCCTTAATGTCGTCATTGAAGAACCAGTAAGCGCCGCCAACAACACCTCCAACAAGCATGACTAATATTAGCAGAATAACAACAATTAGTAGGCCCTTGCCTCTCTTACGTTTTACCTTCACAGGTCTGCCATTAGAGTTGTTAAACAGGGCAATAAACGTAGGGTCTGCCATAAAGCTCTTATTGTTGAGTCGGCCTACGCCATCAATTACAAGTGTAGAATCAGTGCGTACACGCTCCAACCATCGAGAGTATATATCCTCAGACCTAAGCATATCCACCTTACCCTCCAATGATATGGCGTCAATTATGGAGGTGGCAGTTGTATGTGACGAAAACTCTATGGTGTATGATGGCGGAAGAATAAGGTCGCTGGATGCCATCTCTGCACTCTTCCTTACAACTGAGAGCGTTCCGACACCTGGTAAATGTATTGCTCGCTCCGACAATAGTGTGTTGTATATGATTTTATTTACCTCGTTAACCATAATCTCAAATTATCTCTTATTGTTCTTCTTTTGTTCGTTTGCATAGAATTTATTAGCGTTGTTCACAACAGCATTAACATCCGTAACCACTGGACGCTTAAGAGCTATTATAATCATTACAACGCCCAAGATGATGAATGGGATGCTCAACATCTGACCCATATCGATAGGTAGGAACTGCTCGAAATCTACCTGACGCTCCTTGCAGAACTCGATAAAGAAACGAGAGAGGAAGATGCCAATCATTGCAACACCAAAGAGTAAACCAGGGCGACGACGACCTAAATCTTTGCGATAATACAACCACAAGATGAGTGCAAATACAAGTACATAGCACAATGCCTCGTAGAGCTGTGCTGGGTGGCGTGCTGAGATGTTTTCTATTATTTCAGAAGGTACATTGCCACCTGTTGCCTCCCACGCTTTGCGTGCGTCATGATATACAAACTTAACACCCCATGGTAGATTGGTCTCAAAACCTACAATTTCGGAGTTGAAGAAATTGCCCAAACGAATAATTGCTCCACTCAAAGGGGCTACGATAGCGATGCGGTCGAGACCCCACATGAATGGAAGATGGTTGCGCTTGCAGAACATCCATATGCCGAGGAAGATGCCTAATGTTGCACCGTGGCTCGCCATGCCACCATCACGGATGCCAGTGACAATCTCCACTGGGTGGGTGTAGAAGTACCATGGGTCGTCTGGCGTTCCATAGAAAAGGCAGTGACCGAGGCGTGCACCCACAAATGTACCAAGTACAATCCATATGAATGCCGACTCCAGTGTCTTAGGGGGAAGACCCTCGTGTTTGAATGTGTAGTGACATATACGCTCGGCAGCCAAGATGGCGACAGCCCACATAAGGCCGTACCAGCGAATGTCGAATCCTCCAATGTTGATGAGTGAAGGATCCCAATTCCATGTGATTGATAAGATATTCATAGTAAAAAGTATTATTTCGATTATCTAAAGTTTTGCGTTAGCTTACAAGAATTGCCATGCGGGCTATAACTCGCCAAGCATATTTAATGTCACACTTGTTAATAATGATATCGGGCGATTCTACCCTATCGTATGCTACCATTCTCCACTGTTCAGAGTGGCCTTTTACGCAGCGAATCTTGCGCCACATATAACTATTGTCGTTGAGAATGACAAGATACTCATTGCCTTGCACCATCTCATTTATTGTGGTACGCTTTAATAGAAGGTCTGTAGCTGCGGTGCCAGGGAATACCATTGAGCGATCTTGGGTTCTAATAGCTATGTCACAATCGCAGCTAAATGGCAGGCGATAGTTACCCAGCTTAATGCGTTTATTGTCGCAACTAAGCATCTGCTCTATGCCCTGCTCAAAGAATGGTACTATCTGTTGCTCGTTTGTGATGCTATTCAACATATTGCCTACGCCTGTGAGTAGCCATGTGCGATTAACCTCTGGGAAGCGCGAGACAATGCGGTCAGCTAAATCCTCCGATATTCCGAAGTTACCACGTTTAATGTGGTAGATATTTTCCGCTCGAGATATACCAATATGTAGAGCAAAGGCATTTGCTGTCATCTTTGTATATTCGAGTAGGCGCTCTATACGCTCCCAATTGTTATACTTATTTGTCATGCTTCACTTTCTTAAATTTGGCGTAGATACTATCTTATTTGTTGAATAGTCCGTTTGTGGTATTCGGATTAAAAAATAAATCGTATCTTTGTGCCACGGCTCCGTAGTTCAATGGATAGAATTTAAGATTCCGGTTCTTACGATGAAGGTTCGAATCCTTTCGGAGTCACATTTGTGGCGTCGCATAATCTGCTGACGCCTTTTTTTTTGTACTCCTACCATCCACTATACTTAGTGGCAAAGATACAATATTTTTCTAATATTTTAGCACATTATATATTAAAATGTGCGATTTGCTATATTCCTATTAATTTTGTATGTTTGCATCAAAATGAAGTATAGAAAATGGGACGCATAGAGAGCGAAAAACGAGTGGTTAGCCACATGATTGAGTTGTACTGCAAACACAAATTAAGGTGTGGCGAGCTACCCTTAGAGTTCAAGGAACTTGAGGCATACGCGCATAAAAGACTTGATTGTTGCAAGTTTGGCGATAAGAAACCCGCCTGCAAACGCTGCCCAATACACTGTTATCGCCCCGATATGCGTCAAAAGATTAGAGATGTGATGAGGTGGGGAGGTCCAAGAATGATGATTTACAACCCCATTGCAGCCATAAAACACCTTTTTAATAAATAAAATAAAAAAAATAGCGGTTGCGATGTTACATTCGTGGCCGTTATTCGTTATATGGATAGAAAACAGAAATAAAACTGCAAACTTTGAAGACTGAAGTACAATACATAGAGTTCGTAAACTCGCTACGCGATACGGTCTATCGCTTGGCACGAAGCATCATAGTAGATGATGTCGAGGCGGAAGATGTGGTGCAGGATGTCTTCGAGAGGGTCTGGAGGGCCCGCGACGCAGTGCTACAAAGTGAGTACCCTCGCGCCTATGTCTGCCGTATGGTACACAACCTCGCCATCGACCGACAGCGTGCAAGGCAACGAGCGCAGAGTTTTATAGCTGCGGAGGGTATAACACCAATAGCCGATGGCGACAACGAGACGTCGACAAACGATATGGCGACGCTCACCCGCAAACTAATGGCAGAGCTCCCTGAGAAACAACGCATTGCGATACACATGCGCGATATCGAGGGCTACGAGATTGAGGAGATAGCCAACCTGCTCGAGAGTGATGAGGCAAGCGTGAGAGTAAATCTCTCGAGGGCAAGAAAGAGCATTAGGGAACAATTAATAAAACTAATGAACTATGGAGTTAAGTAGAATTAAAATATTAGTAGACAAGTATTTTGATGGCCTTACCTCGTTAGAGGAGGAGCAGGAACTTGCGCACTACTTTGCTCAAGCGGAGGATATCCCCGAGGAGTATCAGGCTGTAAAGATGATGTTAGGGGCGTTCGACACACTGAGCAAGGAGACTCCAAAATCAGATGTTAAGGTAGATGTAAAGGTTAAGCGCAACAATATATTCAGGCCAAACATAAAGTGGGTAGCTGGCGTAGCGGCAGCAGTGGCAATGCTTATTGGCGTGGCGATAACACTTACACCAAGTGGTGAGACTATAAATGTTCCAGCAGAGCCTACTCCAGCATATGTCTGCTATGTCAATGGAGTGAAGGTGGAAGATGATAAATTGGCTTACGCCGAGGCGAGTAGAATACTTGGTAACGTATCGGAGGATGTACAATTGGCAATGGCTGAAGTTAATCGATTAACACATCATACATTAATTAAGTAGACTTATAGAACTAATCTAAATTTGAGCACTATGAAACACCTATTTACAATAATGGCACTTGCCCTATTTGTGACAAGTGCAGCACACGCCCAAGAGACTACAACCGAAAACCAAGATAAGGTGGTCTATCTCGATAGCGAAGGCAACAGTGCCATTTCTTCAAACAATGGTAATCTGAGCATCATGCTCAATGGTTCTCGCTTTGATATTGGTAATGGTAAGATTGAGCACATCGCAACAACGACCAAACAACCACAGCGCGCATACTTCGGTTTTATGGGCCTCGACTCGCCATCGTTTAACCATATCGCTTGGTTTGAGATTGGAGCTAATTCCTTTGTCAATACTGACTACTCAATGTACTCGCCAGAGGATGCTAATGCGCTTATGTTCAGTAGTACAAAGAGTATAAATTACTCCTTTAATGTATGTACTCTCAATGTGCCACTAATCCAAAGTCGCTCGCTTGTATTCTCTATGGCATTCGGCTTTACGCTTGAGGATTATGCTTTCAATAGTAACCACACATTCAAGTATATGGATGGCATGATGCGCCCAGTGCCCTTAGAGGGTAAGATTAAGAAGTCTAAGTTTAGCACATCATACTTTCACATCCCGATGATGCTCGACTGGAATATCAAGCACAACTTCTTCGTAGCAGCTGGCGTAAACCTTGATATCCTGATGGTTACAAATACAAGATATAAGTTCCCCAGAACAACTGTTCAGGAGAGGGTGACTGTTAACCCCATTCAGGTTGGTGCAACAGCACGCATCGGATGGAAGCGACTCTACGGCTATGTTAACTACTCTTTCATCGACCTCTTCCGCGAGGGTACAGGCCCCAAGGGCAAGCGATTGAGTGCAGGTATGGGTATTTGGTTCTAACTAAAAACTACTCGATATGAAACGACTTATTATATTATTAACCACACTATTGCCAATCTCAGCAATGGCGCAAGCACTAACCTTTGAGTCTCTGTTTAAGGAGTACTCAACAAAGGAGGAGTGTACGACAATAAACATATCGAATGCAATGCTCAGATCTATGGAGGTAGACATCGATGCAGAGTATATGCAGGTGATAGCCGTAGAAAACAAAGCTTTAGTCCCCACTTTTTGTAGCCAGGTTGACGAGGTTTTGACTGGACTTGAAGTGTTGATGGCCGTAAATAACGGAGGCGAGTCCGTAAAGATATGCCAGTGTTCAGACGAAAACAATATAGTAGTAGAGATCTACATTATGGCAAGCAGTGGTGATGAGTGCATACTCATGCACATCGTCGGAAAGAACCTGGAATTGAGCAATATAGGTTCGATTATGGATATGGTATAACAACTAAAATTTAATTTATATGAAACGTTCTATTTTATTAGCATTAATGATGTTGCCAATAATGGCAATGGCTCAGATTCCACAGTTTACCAAGGTGGTAGACAAGTATAGTAGTAATGAGGGTATTACTGCGATGACTATCGATAGAAATATGATCGCGATGTTTGCAGGTGAAAATGCAGCATTTGATTATGTTGATGAGGTGCAGATACTATTGTGTGAGGATGAGGTAACAGCAGGTAAAATTGTTAAGGATGCAAAAAAGGCTGTGAAAAAGTCAAAGGTGGAGGAGTTGTTGATTGTGAATGACGAAGATGGTACTTACTCTATCTACACTATGAAACAAGATGGTCAATATAAAAACTTTGTTGTTATCATAGAGAATGATACCCCATCAGGCTTCATAGTGATTTCAGGTAGTATCCCAGAGGATAAACTCAACGAAGTTATTAAACTTGCAGACATGTAGTCGCCAACTATAAGCATTAACATATTAACATATTAACATATAGAGTGGTTCCATCTAACTTCGTTTATTTGGGGTCACTCTATATCTTTTTATATACATGCTCCAGCTTTACACCTTAGGTATAGATATAACAAAAAACCTCACAACTTTCGTTGCAAGGTTTATTTGCTTGGGTCCTATAGTTTCTATAGTAACACAAAAATAATTGATGTAATCAACTGAAACATACTATTATAAGGATGTTAGTGATTACATCTAAACACCAACACCACCTATTCAAGATGTCTATGATTGTGAATAATGTGG
>JAZRAW010000119.1:0-3346 GCA_045634765.1 Alistipes sp. | reverse complement strand
CGACATCACTCTACTTTGCTACATATACGCGGGCTTCTCGGCAAAGAGTATTAGCATATTTATTGGCGAGACAACAAGTAATATTCTAACAAGAAAATCGCGTTTACGCTCAAAGATTGCCAAGTTAGATAGTGCAAATGCGAGGGTTATCCTTGAGGAGATGCCATAAGAGGCTGTTTCCATATTACAAAGCACATATGTAGGTCGAGCGTATGTCGCATAAAATCAATCAGTTACAATAAGGTGTAAGAAATCAAAATCTTACACCTTATTTATTCTATTGATTTACAGTGATTTGGCCTCGTGTTGTGTTATATAGATAAACGTGCGTATAGAGTAGTTTCCGAGGTTTTCTGCCATATCTTTGCCGTAGCAAGTCGCAAAGATTTTAACCTAAAAAATAACAAACTATGAAAAAACTACTTTCACTTTTTGTGATGTTCGTCATTGGTGTGATGAACATCTTTGCACAGGGTGTAGAGCAACTACCTCTCGACCCTGCCGTACGCATCGGTGTTTTGGATAATGGTATGACCTATTATATCCGCCACAATGAGAAGCCCAAGGGTCAGGCGAGTTTCTATATCTATCACGATGTGGGTGCTGTGCAGGAGGATGATGACCAGCAGGGCTTGGCTCACTTCCTTGAGCATATGGCGTTTAATGGTACAAAAAATCTCCCTGGCAAGGCTATGATAGAGCGTTTGGAGGCTGCAGGAGTTCAGTTCGGTCTAAACCTCAATGCTGCGACATCGTGGGACTATACAAAGTATGAGATTAAGGATTTGCCCGTAACCGAAGAGAATGTCGATTTGGCACTCCTTATTCTTCACGACTGGTCGCAGTTTATCGCCCTTGAGCCTGCAGAGATTGACTCGGAGCGTGGCGTTATTATGGAGGAACTTCGCACTCGTGATGGTGCAATGCTTCGTGCGCAGAACGATATGCTCCAAAATCTATTTAAGGGCACTATCTACGAGCGTCGCAACCTTATCGGCTACCTTGATGGTTTACAGTCGTTCGACCACACAGCATTGGATGCATTCTATAAAATGTGGTATCGCCCCGAGTATCAGGCTATAGTTATCGTAGGTGATATTGATGTTGATGAGGTGGAGGCAAAAATTAAGTCTCTTATGTCAGACATCCCAGCATCTGCGGCTGATGCAGCACAAAAGGAGGTTATCACTGTTCCCGCAACCGATAAACCTATTGTCTCTATCTTTGCTGACCCAGAGATGACCCGTTCGGGTGTGATGATGTTTGCTCGCCGCGAGGCGTTGCCAAAGGAGTATCGAAACACAGTCGTCGGCTACTCATACGACCTTGTAACGATGTTCGCAAGCGTGATGATGAATGCTCGCTTTGAGGAGCTTGCACAGGCGGCTGATGCAACAATCCTTGGTGGCGGTATGAGTGAGGGAGGCATTGGCATCTGCCCTACGATGGAGTCTACGGCATTCTCCGTTACTGCCCACGATGGACGCATTGATGATGCTTTCCGCACAATGTACACCGAGATGGAGCGTATGCGTCGCTATGGTTTTACTTCAGGCGAGTTCGAGCGTGCAAAGCAGGAGATTTTGCGCTGGGCAGAGCGTAGTTATGCTAATCGCAATGATGTAAGCAATGAGGCATATGTGGAGCGTTGCATCGCACACTTCGCAAATGGCGATTCGATGATGGATGCCGAGACTGAGTGGCAGCTTGTGCAAATGTTTATTAACTCATTAACCGTAGAGCAGATTAATCAGGCGTACGCCGAGTTGACAAAGCCTAACGAAAACCTTGTAATTCTTGCTCGCTCACCTAAAAAGGAGGGTATTAACATCCCAACCGAGGAGGAGTTGTTAGCAATCATCGCTGAGGTGGAGGCGTCAAATATTGAGCCATACAACGACAACACTGTTATTGAGCCACTTATCGACCCAACAACAAAACTTAATGGTTCAAAGGTTAAGGCTACATCTTATAACGAGTCATTAGGCTTTACCGAGTGGACATTGAAGAATGGCATTAAAGTGGTCGTTCGACCATCGACACTCAAGGCTGACGAGGTTATTATCAGCGCGCACTCTAAAGGTGGCTGCTCAATGCTCAGCGACGAGGAGTACTACCACGGTCAGTTCCTTGGCATGGTGATGAGCCAGTCGGGCGTAGGTAAGTTCTCAGCGACAGAGCTCAATAAGCAGTTGGTGGGTAAGTCTGCCTACGCATCTACCGTAGTGACGGCATACGAGCACGCTATACAGGCAGGTGGCTCACCTAAGGATATTGAGACAATACTACAACTTGTATATCTCAATTTCACCTCGCCTCGCTTCAATGAGACCGACCTTAACAACCTTAAGAATATGTATGGTCCATACTTCGCCAATATGGAGCAAGACCCTAACTATATATGCTCAAAAGAGTTGCAAAAGACACTTTTCAACAACCACTATCGCCAGCAGATAACCTCTGCTGCACAGATTGAGGCTTTGAATATCGCTACATTGCAAGGTGTTCACTCACAGTTGTATGGCTATGCTGATGACTTCCGCTTTGTTATCGTCGGCAACATTGATTTGGATACCTTGAAACCACTCGTTGAGAAGTATATAGGCTCACTTCCCACATCTAAAAAGGTGGAGTACGCGGTGGTAGATGATGGCGTTCGCACTGCTGAGGGCGAGGTGACTAACGACTTCCGCACTCCTATGCAGCAGCCAAAGGTCTCTGTTCGCTTGACCTACACAGGTGCTATTGAGGATAATGCCAAAAATCGCCTTATTGTTGACCTTTTGAGTCGCGCCCTCGACTCTCGCTATATGGTCTCTATCCGCGAGGAGAAGGGAGGTACATACGGTGTCGGCGTTGGTGGTAGCATCGACAAATATCCGGTTGAGACATACCAGTTATCTATTGCCTTTGATACTAACGAGGCGCTTGCAGATGAGCTGATTGCAATATGTGATGCAGAGATTCGCAAGATTGCCATTGAGGGCCCATTAGCCGAGGATGTTGCAAAGTCAAAGGAGTTCTTGCAGAAGAACTATAACAATGTCCTTGAGAGCAACAACGGCTGGATATCCGCCATCTCACGCTACTACGATGAGGGTTACAACTACAAAGATGAGTACCTCGGCATACTCGAAAGCGTGACTATAGATGATGTTAAGGCTTTTGCTCAAAAGCTCCTCGACGATGGCAACCGCACATTGGTTGTTATGCGCCCCGCACGCTAAGCGTGATTACCTTGTGCAATAGTAGGTGCTACCCATCTGTTTGTGATAGGGTAGCACCTAATTCATAATAAGTTGGAAGCGATACGAAATCTAAATGGCTCTGCTTGCAAATAGGT
The DNA here is from genome assembly GCA_045634765.1 of Alistipes sp. Classification (GTDB taxonomy): domain Bacteria; phylum Bacteroidota; class Bacteroidia; order Bacteroidales; family Rikenellaceae; genus Alistipes. The sequence continues at coordinate 3 of JAZRAW010000119.1, read as the reverse complement.
CAA
>JAZRAW010000118.1:0-12563 GCA_045634765.1 Alistipes sp. | reverse complement strand
GTGAAGAAGTCTAATGAGATTTCAGTCTCTGGTAACAAGAAAATTGATACTCTATGCAAGGAATTTAATGCTAAGTTCCCATACTTGCGTCTTGGTATATATTATAGCTATGCCCGTGAGCAGGTTGCTAAGGGTGAGAGTATTACTCGAATAGATGGTAGTAAAACTTTGGCATCTGTACGTCGTGCCGACTCGGGTGGCGATATCTCAATTTCGGGTAACAAGAAGATTAAGTCTTTGGAGAAGGAGTTTGATACTGTATTTGGCCTCTATTGCCAGATATGTTATACAGAAGGTGACAACCATCGTTATTACACTTCAGGCAGTAATGATGAGAAGACTCTTGCTTCATTCAATGCCGAGTGCGAGAAGAATGGGTGTAAGAAGGGTGAGTGGAAGTAATTCCATATCACATTTGGTATATGGGGTTTTATTGCCCCATATACCACTATTTATAATTATAGTGTATAACTGATTTTATTGCACAAATATGGAGATGCCTTATTTCTCGCAAAAGGTTCAAGAGGAACTGGGGTATTATGTATACTGCCTGGTAGACCCGCGTGACCACAAAATTTTCTATATCGGTAAGGGTTGTGGTAATAGAGTGTTTGCGCACGCATGCTGTGCATTGGAGCAGGGTGGTGATACTGACAAGCTTGATAAGATTAGAGAAATCATTCAATCTGGCTACAGTGTCAAGCATTATATCATTCGTCATAAATTGACCGAAGAGGATGCCTTTACAGTTGAGTCGGTGCTTATAGATTTTCTCACATATCATGATTTTAATACCGACAGTCTGCTGACGAATATTGTTGCGGGACACCATCAGTGGGACGAAGGCATAAAAACTGCGGATGAGATTGAACAACTCTATGATTGCAAACCCTTGCAGTTGCAAAAAGGGCATAAACTACTAATGGTAAACCTTAATAAAACATATATACAGAAGGATGCTAATGGCATGAAGGTTCGCCCCGATTTATATGAGATAACGCGTGGCAATTGGCGCGTGAATAGGACAAATGCGGATGAAGTAAATTATGTCCTTGGAGTATACAAAGGAGTTGTAAGATGTGTTATAAAGCCTACAGCCAAATGGGAAAGGATATTTAATGTGTATACTAATTCGAATAGGTATCGCATCGAGGGTGTCACGGATGACAGAGAGGGTAATGACCTATATTTAAATAGGGATGTAACGGCCTATCCATTTCCATCCAGGGGCGCCATAAGGTATATAAGGTAGGAGCGTAAAATATAATAAAACGGTTTGCAAATTTTATGGTTGCTGCTACATCAAAAGCTTTTTATCAGAGATGGTTGATGGTTTGCAGAATATAAGCATTGTTAATATTTAAGATGTTATGAAGATTCCTGGATTATCGTTTTCACTTAAGCGTGCTTTAGGTATCAGCGGCCTAAAAACTAAGGTCGCCAATAAAACGGGTCTTCCAACTACAAGACAAGGTTTGGAGCGTAAGATTGGCGGTTTGCTTATTGATGCATTGGTAGGCAAAAAGAGTAAGTAATCTCGATAGTAAAACTATATAATAATCGAAGACGGATGAAATCAAGTATTATTGACGTACCTCGTAAACATACGCAAGATGATTTGTTTGGTATTCAAGTTTACCAGAACGCCTTGATTAAATATGTTAAGTTGACAGATACCCCCATTACTATTGCTCTGCAGGGAGAGTGGGGTAGCGGTAAGACATCGTTGATGAACATGCTTAGATACAATCTCTGTGATGTTGATAATGCTCCATATTTCCCAATATGGATTAATACCTGGCAGTATTCTTTGATGAAGACCCCCAGTCAGGCTATCATGTCTATACTTGAGGGTATCATTAACCAGATTGGTGCGCTAAATCCGAACGAACAGAAGTGGAAAGAGAGCAAGCGCGTAATCGGAGGTATCTTCAAGAAGATGGCAGTTGTGGGAACTAAGGTCGCTGTGGGCACCGTAGGTGTTGATAAAGATATTGTTGATGATGTCTTTGAAAGCGGTAGCTCTGCAACAAGTGACATCGTGCAACTCAAACAGGAGATTGCAAAGTTGATTGAAGATGCATTGGCAAAAGATTCATCTAAGCAGGGCTTTACGTTCTATATCGACGACCTTGACCGTATCGACCCTCCTGTTGCGGTTGAAATATTGGAGCTTCTTAAGAATATTTTTGATCTTGAGAGATGTGTTTTCATCCTTGCTATCGACTATGATGTGGTTATCAAGGGTCTCAAACCTAAGTTCGGCGAGCTCACCGATGCCAATGAGCGAGAGTTCCGTTCGTTCTTCGATAAGATTATCCAGTTGCCATTCTCAATGCCTGTGGCATCGTACAATGTAGATACATTTCTTGTTGATGCACTTGGTAAGATTGAGTTCTTTACACAAAGTGAACTTGCTGATACAGAGCTGGCCGAGAAGCTATCTGAGATTACACGCTACTCGGTAGGTACTAACCCTCGTTCGTTGAAGCGTTTGACAAACACGTTGGCACTTATCTCGATTATCTATGAGGAGCAGAAGGGTGGCGATTCTTCGACTGGAACATTACTCGAAAAACTCGTTAACTATGCCATGGTATGTATCCAGATAGCATATCCATACATCTACAATCAACTCTGCGAGGAACCCGATTTCAAGTCCTGGAATGAAAAAATTGCATCAAAGCTCAAGCTCCGTCCATTGACTGAAGATGAAACTGAGAGACTAAACTCAACTGAAGAGTTCGATGAAGAGTGGGAAAAGGTAGTATTTCGTATGTGCCAGAAGGAGACATACTTGAGTAATCGTGTATTCAGCGTGTCTTCACTTTTAAACAAGATTGCTGAGATTATCAATAACGACGAGCAACTTGGCGAAATCATAGAGGCTACCCTCGAGATGTCTGCCGTTACCAACCTCAAGGCCTTTGACTCTCCAAAGAAGATAAAGTTATCGGAATATCCTTGGGATGTTAAGTTATGGGAGCCAATTAAGGAAGAGATGCTCAAACTCGTAAAAGCTAAGCTAACCATTCCGAAAGGGAGACCATATGCCTGGATGCAACATATAACAAATCATAAGAAACTAGGAACAGGTGTAGGGTATTCGGTAAGAGATAATCATGCAAATGTTTCTTTGGAAACATATCTAGGAGTTGAGGCAAGAGATAAAATTATTGAGGCAATATCAAAACTTCCATCTGACCATCCACTAAAAAGCGCAGAGATGAGTCAGGGTAAGAGGAATAAGAACAAGTGGGCTTGGGATGTACACAAGCAAATCGACAAGACTGATAGTAGCCTTATTAAGTGGTACGTCGAGACACTTTTTGCATTCTACACTGCAGCTGAAGCAATAGACCTATAGTATAACAAATAAACAATAAAACTACCTAACATGAGCAAAGAGTATTACAAGAAACGTATTATCGATCTTCGTTCAGATATTGCGAAAGAGAAGGAGGCTAAAAAGCGTGACAATGAGCGTTATGCAAGTCTTGTTAAGGGGGCTTCAAGTCCATCGTCTAAAGCTATGTATCGCAAGCAGAAAATCGACAAAGCAGCCTACCACGATCGTCAGGTTGAGTATTATAAGCGTCAGATAGAGAGTTGTAAGGACTCGCTAAAACGTTGTAGATAGTGTTGTAATTTGTATTAATTATATTATCTTTGCATTGCTGGCAATCACCATCTGGTGGTTGCCCGTGGTGTTGATATAAATAGAGGTAGCCGTGTCTTTGAAATAAGACATTAGACATTGTCGGACGAAGGGGCGTCCACTTTGAGCAGAGGGGGCAGTTTGATGTTGCAGAAAATTACGATGTATGCAATCCTATGCGGTGTTGGGCAATAAACCTTGGTATTGTGTGGTAGATAAAGAGTCATCATAGAGAGTAATTATGAAGGTGTTGATTACGGGGTTTGAACCCTTTGGTGGCTATTCATATAATTCATCGTGGGAGGTGGCAAGTAGGGTCTCTGCCATATGTTTAGAGGGCATAGAGGTGTTTGCGGAACAGTTGCCCGTAAGTTTTCAGCGTGTGGAGGGCGTGTTGCGCGATGCGGTCGAAAGACATCGCCCCGATGTGCTTATCATGCTTGGGCAGTCTGCGCTCGCCGATGGGGTGAGGTTGGAGCGTGTAGCGCTTAATATGATGGATTCAGTAATGGGGGATAATGATGGCTATAAGCCTTGTGAGGAGACCATTTACGAAGGGGAGGATAATGCACTCTTCACAACTATGCCTATTAAACAGTTACATAAGGCCTTAGCAGATTTTGCTATACCTGCAAAAATATCAAACTCGGCGGGGTTGTATGTATGCAATCGAACCTATTATGGGGCATTACGATTGTGTAACGAAAGGGCGATAAAGGCTATTTTTGTTCATCTACCTCTTTTTGAAAACCAAACATCTGACAACGCAAACGCAAAGAAAATGCCCTTGGTTGATATGGTCAAGGCGATTGAAATAATTATAAATAGAGTTACTATAGAATGAGTGTTTTTACCAAACTAAAACATGAGTTGTCTCGAGTTTTCGACGATAACTTACACACCAAGCAGTGGCACAATTTCGTTGATTATGCCATCATTGCACTTATCATTATCTCCACACTCGAGGTCTTTGCCTCGACCTATGATGTCGTTGTGGAGCGCTATGGCAAGATATTGCACATCATTGATTATACCACAACTATTATCTTTACCATTGAGGTTTTGTTGCGTATATGGTGTGCCGATATGTTGGACAAGAAGTATAAGGGCTTCTGGGGACGTGTGCGTTACTGTTTCTCGTTCTATGGCATGATAGATATCTTGTCTACCTTCCCCTTCTATCTCAACTTCTTCTTCAGTGTACCATATGTAATGCTCAAGGCATTGCGTATCGCGAGATTGTTGCGTATATTCCGCTATATCAAGGCCTTCAACATCTTGTCGCGCGCTATTAGTTCGAAGAAGGATGAGATGTGGGTGTCGGTGCAGTTCCTTGCCATCATTACACTTATTCTTTCGTTTATCCTCTTCTTCGTTGAGCACGAGGCGCAGCCCGATGTATATGACAATGGATGGAAGTCTGTGGTGTGGGCTTTTGCTCAGTATATTGGTGACCCTGGTAATTTTGCCAATACACCACCTGTGACGCTTGTTGGACGCCTTATTGCTTGTGTTATTGGTATACTTGGTATCGCTATTTTTGCTGTGCCTGCCGGTCTTATCGGATCGGGATTCTCTGATATCATGGCGAAGGATGCTGAGGCTGCGAAGCTGAAGAATGATATTGAAAGAATTATACACTCATTTAAGTTCGAGAAGGATCAGCACTTTACTCAACTCTTTGCTGTGCCACGATATAAGGATTTGAACACCATTGTTACGCGACAGTTCCTTACTACGGAGGATATTATCAAGGCTGTTGAGGCATCTGATTGCCTCCATCTTTATAACATGGCAAATGCTATGAATGCAGAGGATAATCCTGTTGACAGAATCGTGGTTTTCAACTACAAGCGTAACACCCCTTATGGTTGTTGCATTGATCGAGGTTCGAAGGTTACTATTGTCTTCACATCTGGAAATATTGAATCATGCACAAGCTGGTTTGCATATCATATCGCAAAACTTGGTGGTTTCAACTTTATTTCTAAGGAGGAGGATACAGATCCTAATAATCCAACATCGTACTATACTATTCCTCATGATCCAAAGTGTAAACATTTGCCATTATTCTTAGAGGATTTGAATCGTCTCACAGCGCGACAGGGTAGTTGGGCAATACCCATCTTGGGTGCATCGGGACCTCGCTCACGTCCTCATCAGTTCCACTTCTGCTACAATACGAAGAAGAGGGATGCCTCGTACGATGATTCTCAGAGTAAGATTACGGATTATGCTACCTTTGACCGCCTTTATACCCATCTCTCTGAGACTCTTGAAAGAGACTTTAACTATAAATGCGATAAGAATGAGTACTATATTGTAGGAAAACAGAATATCGCACATCATATTAAAGCTGATAACATCTTTACCCTTCGTGTTGAGTGTTTTGTGTGGCTCTCGGATTTCCGTCGTATGGCTACAATTAAGGCCTTAGCAGATGGTATTAACGCCATCATCGAACCAGAGGTGGAGAAGCAGCTTCCACCCGAGATGGTCACTCGTGTCGAGGACCACGACTTCGGTATGCAGGACTATGTAGATTAATCACAAGAACGATGGAACTACTACATACGCTATACAAAATAAATAGTAAATCGGGAAATGAGGCTGCGATAAAGAATTTTATTCGAACATATCTTGCGGACATGTGTGTCGATATTCGTAGCGATGAGTTTGGCAACCTCTTTATTACAAAGGGCGTTGCCAAGGAGTATCCCTGTGTTGTAGCCCATCTCGATGAGGTCCACAACGTCGATGATTGTCAAATCGTGGTCGATGGTGACATGATATATGCCACCGATAGTCAGGGTAATCGTGTAGGCCTTGGGGCGGACGATAAGAATGGAGTATGGATAGCGCTACGCTTACTTGAAGCGAAGGCGGTGCTCAAGGTCGCTCTCTTTGTCGACGAGGAGAAGCTCAACGGCGAAGCGGGGTGTCGTGGGTCGAGGGCATGTAATCTTGCAGAGTTCGATGATGTGAAATGCCTTTTGCAATGCGACAGACGTGGTGCATCAGATGTTGTTGCAGAGGGTAAAGGCGGAATTCGTCTCTGCGAGGATGGTTTTATCCCACAAGCTATCCTTGACTGTTATGGTTATCAATATACCTCAGGAGGCCGAACAGATGTTGTAGCACTTTGCGAGCGTGGTCTTTTGAAGAACTCTTGTAACATTAGTTGCGGTTACTATAATGCCCATAAGGATGATGAGTACACGCTCTTCTCACAGTTGCAGAACGCTTTGCGCTTTGTGTCACACGTCGTAGACTACTTTAATGAGTAGTCGACTGGGCGGTTGCCTACCCATCGGATAAATATTTGCCACTCGCCTCGTTTCCTAAAATCATTATCCATCAAATAGTTCAGTTGATTTTAAACGATACTTTGCACGGAAGATACGGGACCATGTATGTGATGTATAAAATAGGGTAGGCTATGCTCTGGCATAATTTTGGGAATGTACTGTAGAGGTACTTATACATTTTCAAAATGAAAGAGAGCAAAAAACACTTGACTGCCGAAAATGGCCGTCCTATTGCGGATAATAATAACACGCAGACCGCAGGCATACGTGGCCCTGTGACCATGCAAGACCCGTGGCTCATGGAGAAGTTGGCGCACTTCGACCGTGAGGTTATTCCTGAGCGCCGTATGCACGCCAAGGGCTCGGGAGCCTTTGGTACCTTTACCGTTACGCACGACATCTCGGAGTATACGCGAGCCTCCATTTTTGCTGATGTAGGCAAGACTACCGAGTGCTTTGTTCGCTTCTCGACTGTTGCGGGCGAGCGCGGTGCAGCCGATGCTGAGCGCGATATTCGTGGGTTTGCTATCAAGTTCTACACCGATACGGGCAATTGGGATTTGGTGGGTAACAACACCCCCGTATTCTTTCTGCGTGATCCTCTCAAGTTTCCCGATCTCAACCACGCCATAAAGCGCGACCCTCGTACGGGTATGCGCTCTGCTAATAGCAACTGGGACTTTTGGACGCTCTTGCCAGAGGCATTGCATCAGGTTACTATCACCATGTCGCCGCGCGGCATTCCTGCCTCGTACCGCCATATGCACGGCTTTGGTAGCCATACATATAGCTTTATCGATGCACAGAATCGTCGTACATGGGTAAAGTTCCACTTACGCACCTTGCAGGGTATTAAGAATCTTACCGATGCTGAGGCGGAGACTATTATTGCTAAAGATAGGGAGTCGCACCAGCGCGACTTGTATGAAGCTATAGAGCGTGGTGAGTATCCTCGTTGGCTCATGCAGGTGCAGCTTATGAGCGAGGAGGAGGCCAAGAGGTATCATATAAACCCCTTTGATCTCACTAAGGTGTGGTACCATGGCGATTTCCCGCTACACGATGTTGGTATTTTGGAGCTTAATCGCAATCCTGAGAACTACTTTGCCGAGGTAGAACAGTCGGCATTCAATCCCATGAATGTCATTGATGGCATAGGTTTTTCGCCAGATAAGATGTTGCAGGGACGATTGTTTTCCTATGGCGATGCGCAGCGCTACCGCTTGGGTGTCAACCACCACCTTATACCTGTAAATCGTCCTCGATGCCCTTACCATTCATACCATCGTGATGGGCAGATGCGCACTGATGACAATGCGGGGCGCACGATAGGGTATGAGCCCAATAGCTATGGCGAGTGGCGCGACCAACCGATATTGCGAGAACCGCCTTTGAGTGTCGTTGGTGAGGTCTACAACTACGACGAACGCGAATATGATAGCGATTACTTTACACAACCGGGTAAGCTGTGGCGACTAATGTCAAGGGATGACCAGGTGGCCACTTGCGAAAATACGGCTCGTGCCATGGCCGATGCAGAGGTGTTCATCAAACAACGCCATATCCGCAATTGTTACCATGCCGACCCATCGTATGGCGAGTGTGTTGCTAAGGCTTTAGGCCTATCGCTCTGTGAGGCACTTACTGCTGTTGACCCTGCGCATCCTGCGTGGGATAGACGATAAAATGTCACGAGTAGGACTAATAGGTGTGGTGCTCCAAGGTTTGGATAATAGACTTTTGGGGCGCCATATTTTTGTGTGCCTATGAATCAATCTCAATCCTCTCTTTAGCTGCAGTTAAGCGGTGGGGTATTGCTTACGATAATACCTATTATTCACCCTCGGTAATACTTGCTACTCCATGGCATAATGTTTGAGTATATGTCCCAAGCAGATGCTTTAGTTGTAAACGAAAAGAGGCGCTCCGTTTGGAGCGCCCCACGAGCAACATGGTTTTTTACACATAAACGTTTTTGCAAGATTTTTATAGTTTGTTGCTCTTAGTTTTCTCTGTTGCGCCCGACCGAAGCCGAGCGCTCAGATATATCAATCTATCAATTCTTTAGTTAAGAAGACGACCGATAACTTCGTTGCGTACGTTAGCACCAGTACCAGTGCCGTTAGCTGATACTGTAACGTTTGTTGCTGAGCAACCTGTTACATTAGCCTCCTTACCAGCACCGATAACCTGACCTGCATCACGACCTGCAGATACAGTAGAGTTTGCAGCAGTACAATCCTTTACAGGAGTAGCATTAGTAGCGTTACCAATCAAAGCACCTGCCTTATCGCCATCAGCATCATTGTTAGCCTTTGTGCAAGTAACTGCAGCACCTGTTACATGGCAGTTCTCAACCAAAGCAGTCTCCTGTGTGATGTAACCTACCAAAGCACCGCAGTTGTGGTGACCTATGATAGTCGCACCTTTAATCTTTACGTTCTTAATGTGACCGTGACCAGCAGTGTGAGACTCTACCCAACCGAATAAACCTGATGAGTAGTGTTTACCTGTCTGAGCCTCAGAGTTAACATTGAGGTTAGAGATTGTGTACTCCTGACCATCGAATACACCATTGAAGGTAGTTGCGCCAGTCTGACCTACTGGAGTCCATGCCTCGTTGTTTAGGTCAATGTTAGCAGTAAGCTTAACAGTCTTGCCAGCAAAAGCATTACCATTAGCGTTTACCTCGTTAGCAAATGAGAACAAACCAGTCTTATTGAGGATAAGATACTCACCATCCTTAGACAAAATGCCGTCTGCAAGATACTCGTAGCCAGCATCCCACACCTTCAAACCATCAACAGTAACAGTTGCGTGAGCCTTGCCACCATCCTTAACATTCCAAAGAGTGCTCTTACTATTCAAACCAGCGGGGAAACCAGTAGCTGTACAACCGTTAATAGCTACAGTAAACTTCGCACCGTTAGAGTTAATGTCGATACCAGTTACAGGTTTACCATCCCATGTCTGAGCCTGCTTTGCAGCCACGAACTCACAATCAGTGATAGTCACTGTGTGCTCACCTGTTGATGCATCTGCATAAATCTGCAAAGCCTTACCCTCAGATGCTGAGAAAGAACAACGCTCGAATACGCAGTTAGAAGAGTATGTATAGAGATAACCAGTCAATGGGTCGATAATACAATCATAGAAATAGTGAGGAGCACCGCTGTGTGCATAGAACTGACCTACAATCTTACAATTGCGGAATGTTACAGACTTAGCGTGACCAAAGCCACCATTATAACCATTGTTAGTTGTTACAAATGTAAGGTTCTCAAGTACAAGGTCAAGATCATGAGCATAGTTACCAGGGTGCTGGTTATTTGTATTTGTAGCACCATTTACAATTGTGTTGTCAATGCCATTACCTACGATAGTCAAGGTGTTATCAGCCTGACCATTGCTGAGACCAGCTGGAGCATTGAACTCGCCATCACCAAGTGAGATATATGACATACCGTCAACGATTGCCTCATTGAATGCATCATTTGAATCTGTAGCGTAAACGATAGTGTTGTTCTCCTCAATGAAGTTGAAAGTAGTAACATCAGTGTCAGTCTCGTAGATATAGAGACCCTGGTCACCAGCCTGGCAGTTAGTGAATGTAGAGTTCTTAATCACAACCTTAGTCTCTGCATTAAGATCACCCATAGCTACACCTGGCTTCTCAGAGATACCATTGAACTCACAGTTGTTAATAACAACCTCCTCAACCTCTGAGCCATAATCCTCATGCATCTTGATACCGCGTGGACCCTCGATAGCACACTCGTTGAAGTAAGCCTTGTTACCACATACCCAAACAGCATACTCCTTAGTCTTGTTAGAGTTAAATGAGCACTTGTTGAATGTTGCATTAGCCTGCTCCTCAAGCTGAATTGCATTTACAAACTCACACTCGTTAAATTCAAGCTTTCCACCGAACTCCAAGTAACCAAACTCCCAGCTATTCTCAGCATAAGATTCAGACTTATCCTCAATAGTAGCATTGTTGATAACAAGTGTACCACCATTAGCCATGCGGATAGCACCTACGCCAGCACCAGTAGCAGTAATCTTGTGACCATTTGCGTTAACGGTAAGCTTCTGAGTCTTTGCACCCTCAGGAATCCATGGTGTAGAACCGTGACCAGCACCAGTAGCCCAAACTACGTCACCAGTAAGGTCGATAGTTGCCTCAACGCTCTCCTCAGCCGCCTTCAATGCCTCGCTGAACGACTCTGTTGTGTCAACATCTGAACCATTTGTATACTCACCCTCAAAGGCGTCTTTAATCTCAACAGTGATGTTGTTAGCATCTGTAAGGACGTTACCCTTAACAGTAGTCAAGTAGTTACGCTGAACGGGGATGTTTGTGTTGAAAACAACCTGAGGGATGGGGAGATTTGTTGCATCAGTAACATTGAGAGTGAACATTACACGATCATCCTCTGCACCGAAGAAGTAGTCAGCGAACAATGTCTGCTCCTTGTCCTGCACTGGCTCGTTAGAATACTGATAAGCAACGTTTGTGAAATCTACAGTTCTTGTTACGCTAGCCATGCCCTCAAGACCAGTAGGCTCTGCAGCCACAGCGTTGAAAGTAGTGTAGAGCTTAGTAGTGTAAACAACTGTTGCAGACTGCAAATTGCTGTAAAGCTGATCGATATCAGTAGTTACAACGCGCAACTTCGCAAAAGGACGTGTAAGGTTAATCTTGTCGATACCCTGAGAACCCTTGAAGTTAGCAACCTCTACAAAACCTGTGTAAGCGTCACGGCTCTCATCCATAGCGTTGTGTGTGCCGATAGTCTTAATCTCTGCAAAGTCAGTTACATCGTAGTGGAGTGCCTCCTCAGAACCCTCCAAAACGAAGTCTGCCCATACAACGAACTTGTAGTAACGACCTGGAACAAGACGAAGTGAGAAGCTCTGAGATGTAGCCTCATCCTGGAACTCTGTGATAGGGCCCTTTGCCAATTTGCCACCCTCGTCGTATACGTTAAGCACGTAACGGATGTCGTAAGTGTTCTCGAGGTCAATGTTGCCGATAGCACCCTTTGCGCTATCATTGCCAGCTGCACGTGTAACATCCTCAGGAAGAGCAACCTGAAGCGTTACAGGAGCTTCACCGTTCGCGTCGACCTTAACACCGTCGACAACGTCGGTCTGACATGATGCCAATCCAAGCACCAATGCCGCCAAAGCAATAAATTTAGCTTTCATAATTGATTAATTTTAGTGTATAAAGGTTTTTGTTATGTGTAATTAATGAAAAAAAATGGCTGTCATAATTGCATCATCCCCTCCCGATGTCGTTGAAGTAGATGCATGACAACCCTTGCCTGTCGCATTTCTGCGTAGGCATTTGTGGTAATATTGTACAATGATTTTTTTACGCTGTTATGCGTGTAAGTTGTTGATACACAGCAAAATCCCCCCCCCTATGGCGTAGGCGTGGGTTCATGTTGATGATATGTGCTGACAAATAGACCATTTTACTGGTTAAAAAGCTGTGATTCTGTAGGACAAAGATAGTAAAAATCTGTCAATTTGCAAGGGTGATCTTGATATTTTCTGTTTTGCACTTTGTGTGCTTCGAACGTTTTGTT
>JAZRAW010000117.1:0-4565 GCA_045634765.1 Alistipes sp. | reverse complement strand
ATACTACAACCTCAAGACCGATGATAAAGGTAGTAACCTCGATATTAGCGCCAACTACTCATTATCTCTTAACACATCAGTAGGTAATATGGAGTATGCCAACGGTAGCGACAACAGCAACCTTGTTCCATACCTAATGTTCCAGCAAAACAGTGATATTGACAGTTATGGATATGAGTTTAAGGGTCGCTATAAGCACGTATTCGACGAAGATAGCTATATAGAAGGTGGCTACGAGTTTAACGCCTCGAATATCTCTAACGACTTTGTGCGTAACGATTTTGATGGCAACGAGTATGTCCACAATGACGCTCATAGCAACACCTTTGTCTATAACGAGAAGGTAAATGCACTATACATCACCTATGACAGAATGTGGAACGATGTTATAAGCACAACGTTCGGCCTGCGAGCGGAGAATACTGCTATTAAGGGCAATCAGATAACCGCTAACGAACAGTTCTGCCGCAACTATTGGAACTTCTTCCCTGAGGTAAGCATCCTCTTGGATTTGGCCGATGGCGACCACAGCATAGCATTAGACCTATCGCGTTCGATAGTACGCCCATTCTACAACGACCTCAACCCATTTAAGATTTGGACATCGGAGAACACATATAGCATGGGTAATATCTACCTAAAGCCAATGATATACAACGATGTGGATTTGAGCTATACACTATTGTATGAGTACACAATTGGCGCTTGTTATAGCTATGGCACAGATGCTTTTAGCGACTATACCTATTTGGCTGGAGATAACACTACAGTAAGCAGCGTGGCAAACTTCGGTAACGAGCATACTCTATCGCTCTATTTCAATGTTGACAAGACATTCTTTAGGGGCATTTGGAGAATGTCACTAAACGGTAGTGCCGACTATGAGGTAGTAAATGGTACTATCAATGGTGAGGATATAGGCTACACAGATTGGTTTATCAGCGCAGGAATACGCAACATATTCAGAATATCAAAGCAGCGAGGCATTCGAGCTATATTGAGTTATAACTATCATACACCAACACGAGGCATATGGCAGATGGGACACCACAAACATCTACTTAATGTGTCGCTGGTTAAGGAGTTTAAGTTTGGTGGAGCGTTGAACATTGATGTTATGAATCTGCTTAATTACAGACCATCGAATTACTATATTGGCGACAACTATTCGTATAACAACAACCCAAAGACGAACAATATCACTATTCAGCTAAGATATACTCAGCGCTTCGGTCAGAGTCGTGTTCGTGGTGCACAGGATCGTTCCGCAACAAAGCATATGGGACGATTTGAGGGTAGATAAAGATTTACAATTAAATAACAACCAACTATGAAGAATTTATATACACTTATTCTATTAACCCTCTGCTCTATGAGTGCAGCTATGGCGCAGAGCATTTCGGGGCGTGTGGTTAATGAAAATAACGAGCCTATGCCCTATGTTAGCGTAGTATTGCAGGCCGCTGTGGACTCATCGTATGTGAGCGGCGTAGCAACTAACGAGAATGGAGAGTTTACCCTCAATGCCGAAAATGGCGTTGAGTACCAGTTGCAAGTGTCATATATCGGCTACGAGAGTGTAACGATGAATTGTCAAGCGGGTAGTGTTGGGACTATCGTAATGAAGGTTGACGACACTATGATTGACGAAGTGAGCATCGTAGCATCGCGCACTGTGTACGATGCGAGTGGTTACACCGTAAATCTTCGCTCGTCGGAGATTGCCAAAGGTAAGCAGACATCTGATGCCTTAGCCTTTCTCCCTGGCGTGACACTCAAGGATGGTAGCTACGAAATAAATGGTCTGCCCGTAAGTGAGATTTATATTGATGGCGTAAAGCTCGCATCATCCGATGAGTTGAAAACCATCCCTGCCGATATGATTGACAGGGTGAAAATAGACTATTTGGCTGGTAGCAACCAAAATGCCGCGATGACAGGTGGTATAATACATATCTCACTCCGCCAGCCTCCACAGGGTGGTTATTATGGTGCAGTGGTTGGTGGCTCATCGTATCACTTTACCAAAGGCTTTGAGGATGCCTATCTCAATGGAGTCATCTACTATCGTTATAAGAATCTAAGTGTTTATGACAACCTCTCAATGGGATATTATCAGCCAAAGGAGAGCGCTGAGCAGACAACTTGGAATATGGCGAATGGCGACCTATCTATTATAGCACAGGAGAGCGATGGCGAGAACTATAACATCGTTAATCGTCTGAGCCTTACGCAGCAAATCAACGATAGGCACTCAATAGGTGGTAGTTACTATATTGCCACAAATAAGATTTGGAGCAGCAATATGTCTTTGAATAGTGCCGATGTTCTCCTCTCGCAGATAAACAACTACAACAATTATCTCCTCCAGGAGGGTACACTGAAATATAATGCCACACTCGGCAAGCGAGGTACTACTATGGAGGTTATAGGCGACTACTTCAATCGCCAAGCGGATAACCATACGGACTATCTGCCAATAAGTGAGGGCGTGTCAACCGAGGCTGAGGATGAGACATCGTTGAATATGTACAAACTATCTATCGACTTTACCGACCCCATTAGCCAAAAGGCAGTGCTAAAGTATGGTGCATCGGTGCAGTATATTACACAAGACTATGCTCCGACACATGCACAAACAGAAGTCGAAGACCGTTTTCAGACAAGCCTTATTCCTACACGCACAACGGGTCTAACGCCTTTGGCTTATGTCTCGGCTATGGGTCAGGTGTGGAAGATACGATATAACATAGGCGTTAACTTCCAGATAAATAATATTGGTTACGAGACATTGGATGATGGCGCTAAGGCGAAGAATATGCAGTGGGGCATTAACCCTATGCTTCAGATGATGATGCCACTCGATAATGAGGGTAAGCACGCCCTGATGGTTAACTACAAGCGTACGCTTGATGATATCCCTTATGCAGCTATCTCGTCCACCATACGCTGGAGCGACCCATATAACTACACCGTAGGTAATCCCGATTTGAAGTCGCCTGTGGGTGATATGGTTATGGTTAGTGCATCGCTGTTCCGCAATATGTTGAATATTACTGGTATGTACGCCCACGAGAGTAATTCAATAAGCTGGGAGACTATTCAGAGTGCAACAGACCCTGAAGTATTCTACACGATGCCCGTCAACCTTGCATCAAACAATTTTTATGGTCTTGGTGTAGAGTTTAACTGGCAACCCGTTAGACCTTGGACAATGAAACTATCAAGTCGTTTTACACTCCTCAAAGAGAATGCAACAATGGGTGGTGTACACTACGACAACCTACGATTCCGCCAATATTATACAATGAATAACACATTTAGCTTTAACCGCGGTTGGGGTGGTATGTTAAATATGATGTTCGAGCCTACATTCAAGTCATTTGACCGCACATACCACGCAGTATATGCTGTAAATGGCCAAATATATAAAAACTTGTGTAAAGATAAGTTGCAGATTACCTTGTCATTCACAGCTCTTGGCAATCGTCGTAAGATGGATAGATACGTTGGCGATATAATTATTACCGACCGCTACACACAACCAGTGCAGAATATAGGTTTGCAAATCGTATGGCGATTCTCAGGCGGCAAGAGTGTCAATGTACACGCTGTTGAGAGTGGCTCACAGAGCTTCAGCGAAATTAGAGATAACAGATAATAATTGTTAAATAGCAAACACCTATGAAAAAACTTATTTACAGCCTTGTGGCAATGTGTTGCATTCTTTCATTTGTAGGATGCGACAAAGAGTTCGAAAATAAAGCGAACATCATTAGATTATCGGATAAAAATCTTACTCACAGATTCTTTAATGGAGATGATGTTGCGTTCTTTTATGAGTGTCAATTTGCGACCGATGTCAAATTTGAAATAATGGTCAAGAATAGCTCAACTGTATTACACACAGAGACCGCATCCATAACTCCAGGTGAGGGTATCCTTACATTTAATATCGAAACAGGTGGCTATGAGGGTCAGGCTTTGCTATGTCTGACATATCACCAAATGAGCTCCCACGGAAAGGTTGTTTCAACCCATTGGTACGAGGTAACCATCACCACTCGTGGATCGTGGTATTATGAGAATGAGGCTATCAATGAACTTCTTGCAAGTTGCAAAGATGTCGATGCAGAGACTTTCGCCGAGACCCTTGAAGGCGAATATGAGCAATACTCATATCTAAAATACAACGATGATTGGTCTAAAATTATTGAGCCTTATCTAGTTATAGGCTACGACTACGTCGATGGTCTTGCTTACGAGAAGTATAATTTTAATGCAGACGGCACAGGATGGCATTCTGTCAATCCCACAGAACCAGATATGGAGACAATGACCTATTACTTTAATTGGAGTTACGATGCCGAGAGCGACCAATTAACATTGAGCGGAGAGTATAATCACAAGTGGCGTGTAGCTGGATGCAACGACACTTATATCGTGCTCGACGAGACAACTACAAATGGCGATAATCTTCGCACAATATTAAGGCGAAGTCTCTTGTAGTCAGTGAAAAATATACAAGCCAATGGCGACTACTCGATATTGAGCGGTCGCCATCG
>JAZRAW010000116.1:0-2674 GCA_045634765.1 Alistipes sp. | reverse complement strand
GCCGAGATGCATAATTTTGAGGTTTAAGCCACAAAGTTACCATCAACAATTTCAAATCAAAAAATCAAAGAACGCTTGTAACTTGTTTATATTTAATACCTTAACTACTATAGTTCGAAATTTATCGAACCAGTAGTAATTACTAATTACTAATTGCTAATTGCTAATTGCTAATTGCTAATTCCTCATTATCCCTCGCACCCCAAAAAAAATAACTACCCAACCCCTACGGATTGAGTAGTTATTGCTGTCTATGTCAAGCCTCTACAACTCTACGACCTCAAGACCTGCGGCGTAGTAGCTGTGAATCTTAACCTTGCCGTCGGTGTCGAGGATAACCATCACTATGATGTCGCCGCCCCACTGCTCATCGTATGACTGCAACGCCTCATACTTGGGATCCCATGAGCTACCGCCGTCGACATACTTAACGCCGATATCCTCCTTGGCAATCTTATACGAGCCGATAATCTTGTTCTTCTCGACATACTCTATGAGGGCCTCCTTAACCTGTGCCTCCACCTCGTTAATCTTGCCGTTGAAGCGTATGAACCACACCTTGTCTACGTTGTCGCTGAAGTTTGTCGCTGTGATGACTGCGCTGATGCGGTCGTCAACAACGTCCTGCACCTCCACCACGAGCGTAGCGTCGCCCGTACCCTTATAGCTTAGCGAGCCCTCCTCGATAACCTCTTCGATGGTCTTAACATACTCCGTGTCGAGGCCTGCGAGTGTTGCTACACATACCATCTCGCCAGCGCGACCATTAGCATCTACTGCCGAGGCGTAGAGGTAGTAGTTGGTAGCGGGGTGGTAGATGTTAACCACGCACGTAGCCACGCCATCCACGATGTCGTACTCCTCGCGGTAGTTCTGGTAGCTGTCTGCATCCATTATATACTCGAGGTTGTTGGCGTATGCTGTGTGGTCAGAGGCTGGTGCTGCATAGAGGCGCACCTTTGTGGCGTTGGCATCTGCTGTGAGCTTCACGGTGAGTGTCTCGTGCGATGTCTGGGGCTCAATCTCTGCTGCGGTAATCTTCGCCACGCCTGTGAGTGATGGGCGGAGTGTGCGGAATGTGGTGTATGCCACCTCGCCAACCTTACCATCCTTGATAGCCACGGCGTATGCCACATACTCCGTATCGATAGCGAAGAGGTCGCTCATCTGGTAGGTGATGGGCTCTGCGTAGATTGCGGGAACGCCCTTCACTGCGCCAGCGATGTAAGCCTTAACCTCTGCCTCTGTCTTACCTGCGAAGTCGAAGGGGTTCTCGGTATCTGCCTTAGCGAGTGCTGGGTCGATGTAGCCTGTAAGTACCTTGGCGCCTGGCTCTGTTGTTACGGTGGCGTTTGCCGATGTAAGGCCAATCTCCGATACCTCCACGCTGATGGCGGTTGTGCCGTTAAGCTCCACCTCGGGGATGATGACCTCCTTGGTTGTCACTGTGTAGTTACCCTTAGCGTCCTCGCCATATACTGCAATTGTGTAGGATGTCTTAGGTAGGAGTATGATACCAGCGTTCTCATTGCTGTCAGTGCGAGAGTTACGCACGAGGTCCTGCTCCGAGAATGTGCGGCTCTCGGTTGCAGAGTTGAACACAGCAAATGGGTAGCTTGGGTCGGGGTTTAGCGATGTCTGTGCCTGCTCCACGAAGATGTTGCGCTCGTATGCCGAGGTGTGCACGATACCCGCAACATAGCGCACGCAGTGTGCCTTCTTCGTAATTACTGCATCGAGAGTGTAGGCAGTGAGGTTTTCGATAGTAATCTCCGCTACGGGCGAGATAACGCTGAATGTCGAAATCTTTGACTCGCCCTCGTTGAGTGCGTTCTCAGCGCAGAAGATAAACTGATACTCGCGGTCGTACTCCACCTTGAACGATACGCTCTTAGCCTCGTTTCCATCAACTACGGTGTAGTCTGCATCCTCCGCATCGTCGTAGATGCCATAATACCAGTGGTGTGTATCCTCCGAGGGAGTAACATCGAAGCTCACGGTCATCGTTGCCTCATCGAAGTGGGGCTTCGATACGGTGATTGTGGGCACTGCGAGCTCGAAGAAGCACTGTGCAGTAACGAAGTCGCTTACGATGCCACCGCACTCGGCAAAGGCGCGAAGCTCTATGGTCTTACCCCAGACATAGGGGAATGAGATGACCTTCTCGGAGTTACCCTTCTCGGCGTTCCAGTCCAGGGTCTCGTTGCTCTCATCCGTAGCATAGCTCTGCCAGTACCACACCTCTGTAGCCTTCGATGGGTAGATTGTAACCTCCGCCATAGCCGTCTCCTCGTTGAGGGTAATCTCGCCAATGGTGAGTGTCACCTCGCCCTCGGGCATTGCGCAGAACTTCTTCTGGGCGATGTCGCTCTTACCCGCCTTGTTCTCGGCATAGGCGGTGATGGTGTACTCCACGCCATACTCTACCGCAAATGATATCTTCTTGGCTGCTGCGCCCTCCACCTTGGTCATCATGGCATCATCGGTGTCGAGGCCGCCCTTAACCATCCAGTACCACGCCTCTGCGTCTGTCGAGGGTGCAATCATCACGCTTGCCTCCATGGTCTCGGCGTTGAACTCGGGCTCCATGATGCCTATTGTAGGCTTCTGGACGGGAGTCTCTGCTGGCTCCTTGTCGCAACTCCATCCTGCGAGTGCGACCACAGCTGCCACG
>JAZRAW010000115.1:0-4889 GCA_045634765.1 Alistipes sp. | reverse complement strand
CTTCCAGAACTACTCCGACAACAATTATGAGGTGGACGTTCCCGTTGAGGACTTTGCTACGGGGCGCATCGACCGCACACACCTCGAGCGCATGGAGCGTTTCCATGATACCTACCACAACGAGAGCGTCGTGGCGAAGGTGGGCGTAGTGGGTAAACCCTGGGCAGATAGGCTGATGTTTACGATGAACTACTCACAGATGTACAAGGAGATACAGACGGGTGTGCGCCAGGAGATTGTATACGGTGACAAGCTGCGTAGAGGACACTCGCTGATGCCCTCGGTGGAGTATGTTAAGTGTAACCTCGGCATCGAGGGTCTCGACCTTACGCTCACAACAAACTACAACCACAACATAACATACAACATCGACACTGCGCAGTACAAATATAACTGGCGTGGCGAGACAAAGCGCCTTAACTCTCCAGGTGAGCAATCATACCAGCATATGCGCTCGGCAAACCATAACTGGAATGCTACGGTGACACTAAACTACCGCTTGGGTGATGCCCACACCTTCACCCTCAACCATGTGGTAAACCACTTCCGCCGCGCAAACACCTCGCTTCTGGCGAAGGAGGCGGCAGAGGATGCCATAGACAAGCAGACGATGAAGAACATCACGGGCTTGCAGTATCGCCTCGCCTTGTCGGAGCGCTGGAACGCCTCGCTCTTTGCCAAGTACTACTCGCTCAGGGTGCGTGGTCCGATAGCTACAGATAGTAACGCCACGGAGTTTGTCTCAACCTCGCGCAGTGAAGATGCCTTGGGTTATGGTGCTGCAGCGACATACCTCATTGTCCCCGAATTACAGGCGAAGTTCTCCTACGAAAAGGCATATCGCTTGCCCACCATCGAGGAGATGTTCGGTGATGAGGACCTTGAGATGGGCGACATCGGCATACGCCCCGAGTGCAGTGATAATGTGAATGTTAGCCTTAGCTATACGGGCGTTTATGGAGAGAACAAGGAGCATGGTCTCTACCTCGAAGGTGGCTTCGTATGGCGCAGCACGCAGGACTACATACAGCGCAACATTGTGGATATGAGTGGCGGTAAGGCGGCAGCGAGTTACATAAACTATGGCTCGGTGCGCACATGGGGCGTTAACCTCTCGGCACGCTACGACTATGCACGCTGGCTCTCTGTGGGTGGTAACTTTACCTATATGGATGTGCGCGACAACCAGCCCACGGCGATAGGCTCATCGATGCCCAACCTTGGCTATGGAGACCGCATGCCCAATATCCCCTATCTCTTTGCCGATGGCTTCGTAACGCTCTCGTGGCACGACTGTGGATGGAGGGGCAACACCCTCGAACTGACCTACGACAATCAGTATCTCTACAGCTTCTACTACTACTCATCGCGCATAGGCTCGAACAAGGATGACTACATGGTGCCCACGCAGTTCTCGCACAATGTGGCTCTGAGCTACACGATTAAGGATGGGCGCTACAACATCGCCTTCGAGTGCCGCAACCTCACTAACGAGCGCCTCTACGACAACTTCAGCCTGCAGAAGGCGGGCCGTGCATACTATGTTAAGCTACGTGTGGCGTTCGGCGGCAGATAATACAATTAGCAATTAGTAATAATATAAAATAAAACACTATGACAAACAAGATTTTACGAAAGTTCGCGGTAGTTACACTATCGACAATTACGCTGGCCGTTGTGGCGGCGTGTGAGACACACTCAAACATTCCCACTGGTGGCACACAGGATGACGATGCCGTGCGCCCCTATGTACTTGCTACGCAGGGTACATTCACGGGTAACACCACGAATGCCCTTGTCACAGCATCGAACCTTGATAGCGGCGTGGTGGACATGACAAATGGCCTTGTCAACGACGGCGCATCGTACTGGGTATTCTACGGCGACAAGTATCTCTATGGCCTAACCTACAACCAGGGCAATGCGGGTACAACGCGCTCATATGTTATGAACGAGGACTACACGCTCACGGCGCGCCCCGCGGAGTATGCCGTGCGCCGATTTACGACTTTCGGCATCTACGACCGCTACATCATGACCTTCTCGACGGGTGACGGCCCAGCGGAGTGGGCAGATGCTAATGGCTTCATCCCCAAGTCGTTCCTCGTGTCGTACCTCGATGTTGAGGCCGAGACCTACGCCACAAACAACACCCTCGAGGAGTACTACCTCTCTGAGAACTTCCTCGGCAATGGCGAGTATGTGACCTTGGCGGGCATTGAGGATGTTGATGGCAAAATCTTCTCGGCTGCCGTGCCCATGGGCTTGAGCCAGTATGGAGTGAAGGCTGAGGGTGGCAAGTGGATTAGAGAGGGTTATGCTGACCTTGTAAAGACCGAGGCGGGAGGCTCTGGCTCAGGAGCATACAAGGAGGGCGAGTTGCAGTGGACGCAGTACCCTGATGAGTGCTGGGTGGCGATATTTGAGGATGAGACCCTCGCCGAGCGCAAACTTATCCGCACGGACAAGATTAGCTACGCATGCGGTAGAAACAAGTCGCAGTACTATCAAATGATTTGGACTGCGGAGAGCGGCGATGTCTACGTATTTTCACCCTCATACGCCAAGAGCATGGCCGACGAGCGTCAGCAGACTACGCTCCCCGCGGGTGTGGTGCGCATAAAGGCGGGTACGGAGGAGTTCGACCCTAACTACTATGTTAATATCGAGGCACTTACAAATGGCATCTCCTTCCTCCGTACATGGTATATCGGAGGCGATAAATTCTTGATGCTTATGTACGATATGCCTCTTGCACCCGCCACAACGATGAAAGCATCGCGCCTTGCAATATTCGATGTGGAGAGCGCCTCGTTGACATATATCGAGGGCCTTCCCTCTGCTGAGCGCATCTCTGGTTTTGGCACTGCGCCCTATAGCGAGGATGGCAAGTGCTACATCGCTGTGACGCTTACAGACGACCACCCCGCAATATACGCTATCGACGCCGCTACGGCAGTGGCAACAAAGGGTCTTACGGTTGAGGCAACGCAGATTGGTGGCATAGGTCGCCTCTCTCCAATGCTCTAAATTTCGGACATAAAGTGGTGATATTGCAAATTTTATAGTAACTTTGTGGTATCACCACAAATATTATCCACACGATGAGAAAGATATTTAAACAACTACATATATGGCTATCCATACCACTTGGTGTGGTTATCTCAATCACTTGCTTCTCGGGCGCTATGCTCATCTTCGAGAAGGAGATAACGCGCATGGTGCAGCGCGACTACTACTATGTTGAGGAGGTCAAGGGCGAACCTCTGCCCCTCGATGAACTTATAGCCGCAGTAGAGCCCACCTTGGCGGAGGGACGCAAGATTACGGGTGTCACTATCAGCGACGACCCAGAGCAGAGCTACAAGGTAAATATAAACACGCCAAAGAGAGCAGCAATATATGTTGACCAATATACGGGCGAGGTGCTTGGCGAGCCTGGACGATTGGAGTTCTTCATGGATATGTTCCGCCTCCACCGCTGGCTTATGGATGAGCGTCCCGAGGATGAGAATGCAGTGTTCTGGGGTAAGATGATTGTGGGCACAAGCACACTCCTTATGGTCATCATCATCCTTACGGGTGCGGTGCTATGGTTTCCCAAGAGCCTTAAGGCGCTCAAGCACCGCTCACAGATAGCCATGCGCAAGGGTTGGCATCGCTTCTGGTACGACCTCCATGTCGTGGGTGGCATCTACGCTACATTGCTCCTCTTGGCTATGGCGCTTACGGGTCTTACATGGTCCTTCGAGTGGTACAACAAAGGATTTTATAAGTTGCTTGGTGTTGATACGGAGGTTAGTGTTGGCGACTCTGCAAAGAGTGGCAAGAGAGGTGGCACTAAGGAGCGTCTCGATAACCCCTATATGCACTGGTCGGATGTAGTTCGTGAGGTGGAGAGTCGCAATGGCGACTATGTAGAGATGACCATATCGAAGGGTAAGGTCGATGTTAAGAACTCCAACTGCGGTAACCAGCGCGCCAAGGACACCTACCATTTCGATAGCACTACGGGCGAGATAACCTCCGTAGAGCGCTATGCGGATAAGGCGAACGATAGTAAGATTAAGGGGTGGGTTTACTCCGTGCATGTAGGTAACTGGGGTGGTATCTTTACGCGCGTGTTGTGGTTCTTGGCTGCGATGCTCGGCGCAACGCTTCCGCTCACAGGTTACTACCTATGGATAAAGCGCAAGTTCTTCAAAAAGAGGTAACTGCAATAAGTAACAAAGAAATAGAGGCTGAATAAAAAGTGTATTTTGTCGTTACGCTCGCCCTCAAAATGCTCATTTACGCTTTAGTAAACTCCGCTTTTTCGGGCTTCGCAAGCCTAAAACTACATCTTTTTATTCAACCTCCTAAAGCAAAGGGGGAAGGCTAAATTAATTTTTAGTCCTCCCCCTTTTTCTGTTCAAGTAGCGTGCGATTACTCGCTCTTCTTCATGCGGCGCTCCTTGATACGTGCCTTCTTACCTGTAAGGTCACGCAAGTAGTAGATACGTGCACGACGTACTACACCATACTTGTTCACCTCGATGTTGTCGATGTGGGGTGAGTACAATGGGAAGATACGCTCAACGCCTACACCGTTAGATACCTTACGGATTGTAAACATCTTAGTACGGCCTGAACCCTTAATCTGGATAACTACACCACGGAAGCTCTGGAGACGCTCCTTGTTACCCTCGACGATACGATAAGTTACGGTGATTGTATCACCTGCCTCAAACTTGGGCACATCGTTCTCGCCCTTTGCCCACATCTGCTCGTTTACGAGTCTGATCAATGCATCTTTGTTCATTGTTGCAACAAAATAATTAAATGTTTATCGCTCAACATTATCGCTGTGTCGGCGCTACCATATTGCCACCTTCGACAATAATCCTTGT
>JAZRAW010000114.1:0-5563 GCA_045634765.1 Alistipes sp. | reverse complement strand
CACAAGGCTCAGGATATCGCAGCTATCGACACTGCTATCGAGGCTCTCAACGCTGCATGGCAGGCTGCATCACAGGACATCTACGCTCAGCAGCAGGCGCAGCAGCAGGCGCAGGGTAACCCCAACGCTGGTCAGGGTGCTGGCGCACAGCAGGCACAGCCCGAGGATGTAGAGTTCGAGGAGGTAAAGTAATTTAGCGCAATAAGTAATTACTATACACAATGAAGTCCGCATAGGTGATTGCCTCTGCGGACTTTTTTTTGCCCATCTAAAGGATGTAATAACTACATAGCAGCCTCTGCCTCCTCACCTGCACCCTGAACAATCTCTATGGTGTCGTAAAGCATGAAGCTTTGCACAGATATCATCGCCTTGCGCTCATAGCCTGTTGTATTTGGCTCAACCACAATGCAGATGCCCGAATCCCACTTTGCCAATGCTCGCGTTGGCACCTCGTATTCATTAATAACCTTGACAACCTTAATCCAACCCTCCTGGGGTGTAAGGTCACCATTCTCGGTATCGGTCTCCCAGCGGTCGAAATAGTCGAAGCTGATATTTACATCATCAATGCCTGTAGAGAGCACAGGGATAATAACCTCACCACCTTCGGCCCCAACAGACATAGACTCCTCGTAGAACTCTACGAATGGTTTGTCCTCAATCTTGCTTGGTAAAATTGTTTCCTCACAACTAACGCTCACAAATGCTACTGCAGCAATTGCAACAAAAAATAACTTTTTCATAATATATAGTTATATAATACTCTACAACTGCTCAACTTTAATCACATGATACTTATAGCTAGAGTACAACTCTATCCATAGTGTGCGGGGTTTGCCAGTAGTATTGGGTTGGGCGATAATCCGCAACTCTTTACTACAATCCGACTCCGCGCGTAACCACTCATACTCGCAGTAGCCACCCTCGCCGTCATTGCTTATATACATACCCTCACCCGCAGTTTCATAGTCGATGATGCTTATGTGACGGAACGCCTTAGCATCATCCTCCGAGATAGTCTCCACGCCACCCTCCTTTGAAAATGTCACTGACTCGGGATAACCCATGTTAACTTCCTCAAATGCTCCACAAGAGAAGAGTGAGATGGATAATAGTGCCAATAATAACTTGATAGTTTTCATAAATATAAGGTATTAGTTTGTTAATTTGTTTGTGCCTTTCGCTACTGCAAAGTTATGACACAAAAGACCCCAAAACCAAATTTTTGAGCCTCGAATATTTCCGAGTGGCGGGGTATAACTCACTGATATTCAATGTTATGAAAAAGTCATTTTTGTGCATTTTTCATCTATCTGATTATCAAGCAGTTACAAGCACAACTATAAACCAACCAAGAAATTCACATAAAATACTGATAATGTGAACATTAAAAAAATCTCACAAACAATTAGTAATGCGATAGGAGTGGGCTTAGTGGTAGAACATAGAAATAGAAAATGCGGGGGATTAGCCCGCATTTATCTCACAAATAGAATAAACATTAGTCATACTCAGCATGATGCAATCAATTTTTACCGACACCCGCAGGCTTCATCATAAAGTAGCGGTCGTACCACTGTCGCTTCTCTGGAGTGTCGATGTGGTCATGCTTACAAACGACACAATCCGTTGAGAGGTCGTCAGCAAGAGCAATGATAATCTCCGAAAGTTCAAGCGTATCCTCAAGACTACTTCCCTCAAGGCAGAATATATTGCGCTCCTTGATATGGTCATAGCCATATATTGCACCCATGATATTACCACAAATAGAACCTGTAGAGTCGCTATCGCCATCGTGGTTAACCGAGGTAATAATAGCCTCCTCCACACTGTCGATATGGCGAATCGCAGAGTATAGTGCTATAGCCCATGCCTCATCCGCTACCCAGCCCTCGCCCAGTATGCGGATAGCCTCTGCATCCTCAATACCAGAGTGAGCCAACACCACGGCTTGGTTTGTTAGCTCCCTAAGGCACTCCTTATCCCTCTCATACCGCCCTACATAGATACGATCAAGGATAGTGATAGTTTCGGCTACGATGTTATCTATCTCCTCTCGAACTTGCGCAGGCGACATCTTGACTACCTTGTATATAAGAACAGAGAGTAGCGATGCTGGCAAGAAGCCGAGAGGGTGCTGATGGGTGCATTCTGCAACATCGGCTGCCAACTCAGCAACCATGACATCATCAAAATTCTCTCTCACCGCGGCATATAGCGCAACGGGGGCAACACGCATAATGCCACCACACCCCTTACTGTTATTACAAGGGTCACCTCCTCGGGCAATTGCACTAAGTGATGACATACAGGTATTGCCTGGAGCTCTTAACGCATGTAATGCCTCTATCTCGCTAAGCCAACAACTTTTCATCTTGTTCTTCGTCCCAACCTGGGTATAAAACCAGTCGATATAGGCTCTAACGACAGCAAACTTGAGGTTAAGCTGCAAACTTGGAGCATTCAACAATCCATTCGCTGTAAAGAGCGTCATCTGCGTATCATCACTGATAAGCGCCTTACCACTGCTATGAATAGCGAACTTGGTAATACCTCGCTCACCAAAACGTGAGAGGATTGCACTGCGGTCCATAAACTCCACTTCATAACCCAAAGCATCACCCGCAGCACCTGCCATCAAGCAACCTCTTATTCTATTATTTAATGCGTCTTGTTCCATATTTTTTTGTTATTGTATATTTCATATCACCTAAATCTCCACAATAAATACCATTACGTTCGACTATGCAATCAAATATAGGATTCACTACGTAATGGTTTGCTTCATCACATATTCCATACTTCCCATTAATAGACTTTATAGTCCATGTATCATCGTAACAATTATTGTATAATTCGTTATCACGTTCATCAATGGTCACTACTCTCCCACAACAAAAGGTATAAACAGTATCGTCTAATTTAAACGTATAAGAATCGGGGGTCTCATATTCGCAACCATCATAACCGTAGACCTTAAATGTGTCGGAATTACTCTTTTTTGCTCTTATAAAGAGCTTGTCGCCCTTATATCCAAACTCTTTTATTTCAGAATAAGCGAATGGTACTTTTATGTTATCATGACGATCAATGATACCCAACAGATGCTTACATGTGCTCTTATCAATGTATCCGACAATAGCAAGACCATGATAATAAGGGTTTGCAATATCATATTGACATTTAATTTTCTCCTTGCCAAATTCGTTCAAATAGCCCCACTTACCATCTTTTAACGCAGGAAATAAATATTCGCCCTTCATACGCCAAACTTTTCCAAAATCTTGGTAGCCTCTGTCAAAAGGTACTATGACTTTACCATTGCTATCCATTAATTGTTTTTTACCATCATAATGCAATAAAAATGCATGTCCGCCAAGCCTTAAAACCTCGTCTAAATCAGAAACTTTTTGACCTGGCAAATACTCGTTTAGTTCTCTTTGACTATAACAATTAAACATTACAATGTCTTCGCGGTTATCTTCATCTAACAAGTTTATTAACCCATTTAAACATTCATTGTGAAACGTATCTGTCGTCACCGATGAAGTTCCAATTTCGCGTCCATATTTGCGTGAAGTAAGTATTTTACCATAAGAGTCCGCTAATATTATGCGTCTCTCAGAATCTTCTAATACTAATATAGGGAACAGTTTACCGATGCGACCAGCACTTAAACTCTGTATAATAGATATATATTCTACCGGAATTACATACTCACCACTCTTGTTGATTGCACCCCTCTTGTCATTTTCACGTACTACCAATAAAGACAAAAGAGGATATGCCTTAATTTTTCCAAAACGTTGTATAACAGTCTCCGATTTGTCGATTAGTAGCCATTCTCCTTTCAGGTTAACAAACAATGAGCCATCATGACAAGGACCAATATCGTCATACGAACAAGAGATACTACTTCCATCAGAAAATACGCACCCCTTGAGATTATTCTTAACAACGCAAATAGCATCATAGTCCATATCATGCCAAATTACATCATCGAACGGTCCATGAACATTAACTCTATTTCCTGCAAAATATCTCTTATTCATATTTGTTACTCTTAAAATTCCAATCTAAATCCTTTTCTTTTCAGTTCAGCATACTTCTCAGCATTGAAACAATACTTTGTGGGCGTGCGGCGCGAGGCATTTGCAGGACGAGGCTCCGCCTCTGTGAGAATACCGAGCTTAAGCATCTTATTATAGAAGTTGCGGCGGTCGAACTTTACCTCCAAAATCGCCTCGTATAAGTTCTGCAACTCAGTCATGGTAAAGACCTCGGGCAGCAACTCAAAGCCAATAGGCTCGAAACAAATGCGCTCCTTCAAGCGATTTACAGCCATCCGCAAGATGCGGTCATGGTCGAAAGCAAGACTCGGAATCTCATCCATAGCAAACCAACGTGCCGATGCTGCATCGTCGCCACCCTGAACCTCAGAGAGCCTTACCAACGCATAGTGCGCCACGGTAATCACTCGCTCACGAGGGTCGCGGCCTACATCCGAGAAGGTGTAGAACTGCTCAACAGAGGCCTCCTTCAACCCCGTCTCCTCCTCCAACTCGCGCCTTGCGCACTCCTCGGCAGTCTCATCCATATTCATAAAACCACCTGGAAATGCCCACTTACCCTGAAAAGGCTCAATACCACGCTGAATCAACAACACCTTAATGCTTACCCCGTCAAAGCCGAAAATGACACAGTCAGCAGTCACCGAGGGATGGGGATATTTATATGTATATGACATAGTCTTATTCATTATTTGTTAAACTATCTGTTTCACGCAGGTAGTCGCGCACCTGCATCAGAGCACAGCCAAGGAGATTCTCACCCCTCCACTGCTCTACACCACCAGCCATCGCCTCTTCGCAACCTATACCAATGCCCCAGATGCGGTCGTACGGACTCGCCTCTACAAGAATTGCATCGCCCGTAGAGAGCAGAAGTTCATAGAGCTCGGCTATCTGACCAAACTTCGCAGTTAGTATCTCCGTCATCAACTTAAAGTGATCCAATGTAGACGGATTGAAACTGCCACGCAACACAAATATTCTCTTTACACTCTTCACTATTGCGTTAATTTTACACAAAGATAAATAACTTCTTTGAGACATGCAAATATTTTGCGTAATATTTACGCATTATAGGTGTTTTTGTATAAATCTATACCCATTAGCGAATTATGTTGCATATTTCTATATTATTACTTGTATGATGGTTTCATATTGTTATTAAAATTTCGAGCTATATAGAATGACGTAGTGGGCGTTCATAATAACATTATTATGTACGTCATTGCGAGAGCCGATAGGCTCGTGGCAATCTCCTCGCAGCCCTCTGCCATCCTGAGCGCAGCGAAGGATCTCCTCACCGACAACCTTAAGCCAACGCCATCAATCACGCCACTACGAGGAGTTCAGCTCTCTCCGTCATTGCGAGGAGGGTTTACCCGACGCGGCAATCGCACTACTCATGACTACAACACTATAATGCTGTCATCTTGAGCGCAGCGAAGCATCTCCTCGCCGACAACAATCATTGGTGACAACGGCGCCGCCGC
>JAZRAW010000113.1:0-10594 GCA_045634765.1 Alistipes sp. | reverse complement strand
ACGATTGTAGTAGCCATGTAACCACCACGACGGTCCGTAGCAAGCACCTCTCTATCGAGTGCATACTCAAGATTACCCAACTCACGCTTGTCAAATTTCAATCCTGACATAGTATGTGTATATTTGTTAGTTATATATTCGTATACGACAATCGCATCGCAAGCCTCTAACAATCAGCATATTGCAGGGGTTAGCGATACACATATGATATATTAATGCAATTTTGCACAAGTAAAATTAAGAAAATAATCTTGAAATACCAAAATTTTCACACAAAAAAAGTCTCAATCACCGCATCAGAGACTAAAAAGCGTTCGGGGCGTATTGCCAACATATCACCCTCAACCACCACAATACCAGACTTAATCCACTCCCGTGCCGCAGCCATAATACGCTCCTTGTGCTGCACTCCAAAACATCGTTCAACATAACTGAGGTCTATGCCCTCTACCCTACGCAATGAGGTCATTACATATTCATTCATATGGTCAAGCGCCGTAAGTTCCTCGCTCTCAAAATCGACAACGCCTTCAGCATACCTATTTGCCGAAGATATGCACCATGTGCGATTGTCGCGCGAGAAGGAGTGCGCTCCAGGACCTATACCGAGATACTCCACACCCTGCCAATAGGCTGAGTTGTGGCGCGCACGACAACCCTTCTTTGCGTAGTTCGACACCTCGTAGTGTTCATATCCTGCGGCTGTAAACGCTTCATGCACAACCATATACTCCGCTTCAGACTCCTCATCCGAGATGGGTGTATACTCGCCGCGCTGCGTCATCAGACCAAGTTTCGTGCGCTCCTCAATCGTAAGATGATATGCCGAGATATGCCCCACATCTAACTTTATGGCCTCCGCAAGCGTATTGCGCAGCGTCTCGCCACCATAACCCGCGATACCAAAGATTATATCTATCGAGATGTTGTCGATACCGTAGCGTTTCAATCGTTGCACCGCCTCAACGGCTTCGGCTGCCGTATGTCTGCGATTCATCATCCGCAGAGCCCCATCGTCAAAAGATTGGATACCGAGGCTCACACGGTTAATACTCGTTTTGGCAAGCTCTTTGACATACTCCTCCGTAAGATCATCGGGATTAGCTTCGAGGGTTATCTCCTCTACTGCCGAGCAATCGAATAGTTCGCGTGCGTGTGACACAAAACGTTCAATCTCCGAGGGTTGCACAAGCGAGGGTGTACCGCCACCAAAATATATCGAGGTGATGTGATGCGAGCTGAGATAGTCGCGTCGCTCCTCCAACTCGCGGTGCATGACTTCAACAACATTGGGCAAAAGCGAGAGTGCTCCAACCTTATAGAAGTCGCAATAGGAGCATATACGCTTACAGAATGGGATATGAAAATAGAGTGTTGCCATATGTGTAACAAATATACAAAAAATTTTGCATACAAAGATATATTGGTCACGAAAATGGTTATCTTTGTACCGTAGCAACAATAAAAACAGCTGCCTTATGAAATCAATTAAAGAGTTATATCGCATAGGCACAGGCCCTTCGAGTAGTCATACGATGGCACCACGCCGTGCCGCCGAGATATTCCAGCATCGCAATCCCGACTGCAAATACTTCCGCGTAACCCTCTACGGCAGCCTTGCCGCAACGGGACGAGGCCACCTTACCGACCAAGCTATCTTCGACACACTGCGCCCACACGGCAATGTAGAGCTTATTTGGGAGCCTTCAATCTTCAAACCCTTCCACCCCAACGGCATGCGTTTCGAGGCCATCGAGGATAACAATGTGGTCGACGACTGGACAGTGTATAGCGTTGGTGGTGGCGCACTTGCAGAGGAGAATAGCGCACCCATAGAGACAGCAGATGTATACCCCGACACCAAGCTTGTCGACATCCTGAAGTGGTGCACGGATAATGGTCGCACCTTCTGGGAGTATGTCGAAATGCACGAGGGTAAGGAGATATGGGTATTCCTCTCGAAGGTGTGGCGCGTGATGCGCGAGGCTGTGGAACGAGGCATCGAGACCGACGGCGTAATACCTGGTCCACTAAACCTTGCACGCCGCGCCATGCGCTATAACGTGCGCGCATCGGGCTATAGCCAGAGCCTTAAGTCGCGAGGTCTCATCTTCTCATACGCCCTTGCCGTGAGCGAGGAGAATGCTTGCGGCGGTCGCATCGTAACAGCACCAACGTGCGGTTCTTCGGGTGTTATGCCCGCAGTGTTGTACCACTTGTGGAAGACGCGCGAGTTCTCCGAGGCACGCATATGTCGTGCCCTTGCCACAGCAGGCCTCATAGGTAACATCGTGAAGCACAACGCCTCAATATCTGGCGCCGAGGTAGGTTGCCAGGGCGAGGTGGGTGTAGCATGTGCCATGGCGGCTGCGGCAGCAAACCAACTCTTTGGAGGTACACCTGCACAGATTGAGTATGCCGCAGAGATGGGCTTGGAGCACCACCTCGGCATGACATGCGACCCCATATGTGGTCTTGTGCAGATACCCTGCATCGAGCGTAACGCCTACGCTGCGGCACGAGCCCTCGATGCCAATCTCTACTCTATGTACACCGACGGCCACCACCGCGTATCATTCGACCGCGTGGTAGAGGTAATGAAGCAGACGGGTCACGACCTACCATCCATCTATAAGGAGACTGGCGAGGGTGGCTTGGCTAAGGACTTCTTTTAGTCCTATATAGGGAATTTAAGGAATTTAGGGAGCTTGGTGGGCATTACACTAAGTTCCCTAAACTCTTTATATTCTCTTAAGAAACTTGTCTACTATAGCCATAACACGCCTATAGACCATATCAAAGGCAGCACTCACCTTATATACAACATCGAGGCGACTTCGCAGTCGCTCTAACGAAGCGCGCAGACTACAACTATAAATTACAATAGCCACAACACTCCACACAAGACCCACAACAAAGAGTGCAACAGGTAGCGACATGGCAACCTCACCGAGCCACGCCACAATAGCTGCGCTGAGGAGCAATGCCCCAAGCAGCGCAGCAAGCACAAAGATAAGAAGTGTCATCATACCTCTTTATGAGCCTGACTACTCGTGTTGTACTACAGCCTCACGCTCCGACACATGACCTTTGTTACTGCAGAAGTCGTCATGGATACGCTTTGCCGTCTCGTCAAAGGCATCATGTAACTTACCACGAAGCTCCTTGCCTGACTGTGGTGTGGTGAGCATGGCCACAGCAGCACCCAACATAGCTCCTCCGAGTGCTGAAATGATACAGATAGTTGTGTTTTTCATAGTTGTAAAATTTAATTGTTCTACGTCTCGGCAATGTGCAAACAATAGACCAACAATGCTTTTAATCGTTACATTTTTCATATCTTTGCACCGTGAATAATTCAACACACATAGTGGCCTTCACTGGTCACCGCACCTACGATGGCTCTGCCAACGAACTCCTCTGGGCAACAATCCGCGAACTCTACACCGAGGGTGCGCGCCACTTTCGTGTGGGCATGGCCGAGGGCTTCGACCTCGCAGCAGGAGAGATGGTCGTGGAGTTGATATCCTCGGATAGCAGCGTCATCCTCGAAGCCTGCATACCATGGCCATCATTCGATGCACACCTCAACGCCGAGGAGCGCAAACGATATAACTACATTCTCAACCACGCCACCGTGGTGCGCTACTCCGACAATGCATACCACCCCGCCATCTTCCGCCACCGCAACGATATGCTCGTAGAGGGTGCCGACACACTGGTCGCTTGGTGGAACGGAGCGCAGAGTGGCACAGCCTACACCGTAAAAAGAGCAAAAAAACTCGGGTTAAACATCAAAAATATATACCCTAAAAATCAACTATCAATCGCGTTTATCGACTGATAATCAGTATCGTTTACAAAAATAACCATATAACTAAATTGTAAATTAGGTATTTATACTAACATTGCATAATCTAAAAATTAATACTTTTGTCCCACTTTTTAACAGAAGAAACTATGAAAATCAAGAATCTACTACTCGTTTTTGTCGCAGCATGCGCATGCACTGTAGCTCAGGCACAGACAACAGGTGAGAAGATTAAGGCATTTGCAGACGAGCACCTACGCCTCTCAGGTTATATCCAGGGCGGCTACCGCTGGGATGAGAACGCAGACCCATCGAACACCTTCTATCTCCACCGCGCGCGTTTGAGCCTTACGGGCGATGCTGCAAAAGAGAAGATTGACTATCGCTTGCAGGTGGATATGGCAAACGCACCAAAGATTTGCGACCTCTACTTCCGCTATAAGCCCATGAAGGAGCTCAACCTACAGCTCGGTCAGTTTAAGATTCCCTTCTCATACGAGAACGAGAACTGTGGCCCTACAACCGTAGAGTTTATCGAGTACTCATACATCACCACCTACCTCGCACGTAACAATGGTGCATACGATGGCATCAATGGTGCTACAGGTCGTGACATCGGTTTCCAGCTATATGGTAGCATCTTCGAGCGCGACGGCTACAGCATCCTCAACTACAACGTAGGCGTATTCAACGGTTCGGGCATCAACGCCAAAGACCACAACTCGTCGAAGGATTTCATTGCTCGCGTTATCGTTAAGCCTTTCAAGGGCTTTGCAGTGAGTGGTTCATATATGTACGCAGAGACAAACTTCGGTGGCAACCGATATTTGAAGAGTCCCCGCTTTGCGTTGGGTGCTTGGTACGAGAATGGCACATGGATTGGTCGTGCGGAGTATGTTCATGCCAACTTCGGCGAGGTATGCACAGACTCGTTCTACGCCTTGGCAGGCTACAACTTCGAGAAGCCTTGGAGCGTATATGCTCGCTACGAGTTTATCAAGGACGATGGCAACATCTTGGATAGAGACCGCATTCAGATTGGTACAGCATACAAGCCATTCAAGTTCTTGCGCTTGCAGGCTAACCTCAACTACGAAATTAACAGCCTCGCACCTGAGGCATATCGCAATAGCCCGGGATTCAACCTCCTGGTGACGGCGATGTTCTAATCGCAAAATATAAACCTTAAAAAGCTATATGAAAAGATTCCTAACAGAGGATTGGGTAGTAACATTTCTGAGCATTCCGTTGCTCATCATCGCACTCTTTGCAAGTGACCTCAACGGAGGTCCCAAGATTCCCGAAACGCTCATAACACTTGATGCGTGGAAGAATATAGGAATCTTCTTCATAATAGCACTCACAATACTCTTCGTAGGCAACCGACTATTGGGTCGCCCCATGCGCGGTCTGCTCGTGTCGTTTATCGTAATCTTCGCCATCGCCGTACTGGCGCAGTGGGTAGCAAAACTCGAGGTGGTGAAGTTCTACGGCTTCGAGGCGGTATTCTTCTCAGTGCTCTTCGGACTTCTCGTCCGCAACCTCTTCCGCGTGCCCGAGTGGCTTAAGCCCGCCATTCAGGGTGAGTTCTTCATTAAGATAGGTGTCGTATGCCTCGGTGCTACAGTGCTCTTTTCGGATGTTATGAAGTCGGGCTTTGCGGGACTTATCCAGGCGGTATTGGTCGTAAGCATCGTGTGGTTCTTCGCCTACTGGCTTGCCCGTAGGTTCAGGGTTGAGCGCGCTACAGCCATGACACTTGCGAGCGGTTGCTCCATCTGCGGCGTCTCGGCATCTATCACAGCCGCGGGCGTGGCGGGCACAGACAAGAAGGATCTGTCGTATATATGCTCATTGGTGCTTATCATCGTCGTTCCGATGATATACCTTATGCCTTGGTTAGCAGAGATGGTAGTGCCACTACTTACAGACAACCCCGCACTCCAGCAGGAGATTACGGGCGCATGGATTGGTGGTACGATAGACACCACATCGGGCGTAGGCGCATCATCGGCCATGGCGGGCGATGTGGCACAGAGCACCGCTATCGTTGTTAAGGCAACGCAGAATGTGCTTATAGGCTTCGTGGCATTCTTCATAGCCCTCTACCTATCCACACGAGGTGGCAATGGCTCGACATCGCGCCCATCGTTGGGCATCGTGTGGGATAAGTTTCCGAAGTTTATCCTCGGCTTCGTGCTCGCCTCGGCGCTCTTTAGCATATTGCAGAGCAACGACATGCTCACGCTCAACGAGAGTGGCAAGATTATGGAGACATCGCTTGCGAAGAACTTCTCGACATTCTTCTTCTCGTTGTCGTTTGTCTGCATCGGCATGGACACACGCCTCAAGGATATAGTATCGCGCGAGAACCGCCGCGTGCTGTGGTCGTTCGTTGGTGCACAGCTCTTCAATATAGTGGTCACACTCTTCATAGCATGGCTAATGTTCGGAGTCGTTAAGCCCGAGCTATTGGGATAGAGGATTTACGACAGGTTAAAAGCGTCGGCTCTCGGGCTGACGCTTTTTGTTTTGGATGCAGAGAGAGAAGACTCGGACAATGTTGATAGCAACCCTCATTTTATCTCTTTATGTCACAAAAAATGGGGATAACCAAATTCGCTTTAGTCATCCCCTTTGTTAATTTCCAACTACTAATTCCTTAAGGTAGGTAGTAATAGATATTATCGTAGTAATCAACATCTACTGCCCTGCGCAACAGCGTACCATCTGGTGCATAATCGAGGTAGATATCCGTAAGATAACCATTCACCACAATAGTAGCCTCGATAAAGTAGATGGTATCGCCTGTGTTACGCTCCAAGCGCTCTACATCATCAACGGGTGTCTGTGCACCATACTCCGTCTCAAATGCTGTGCGCACAGCCTGAGGCAGATCGCTATATCTGATGTCGTACTTGGTCATAACCCACTCACCGCCCTTGGTGTACCACGCCTCACAGTCGCCCTCACCAGGGATGGTAAACTCAGCAACAGCATGGCCGCGCTTCCTTTCCCACTCTACATCTACCGCTGTGGGATACTGCTCCTTAAATGCATTGCGCATAGAGACTGGTGCATTGTAATCGTCACAAGCAAAGAGTCCCAATGCTGCGACTACAGCAAACGTCGCAAATATTAACTTTCTCATAGACACACTTTTTAAAAATCATTAACCTCTTTTTCTCATATTAGTTATCGACATCTACAAGTCGAAACTTATTATTAAACTCCAACTCCGTACCGTTGCTGAGCTTGACATCCCAATCGTTGTGATCCTTCGAAATCTCCACAACCTGTGCTGAAGGGAAGTTTGCCTTAACATAGTCGGCAATCTTCTTGGGCACGATAGCCGCTGGCACTGCACAACCGCGACACTCCACATCAATCCACTCGCCACTATCGTTAAACTCAAGTTTTGTACCACTCTCCATTATCACCTTGTACTCGGTGTGGGCATACTCCCTATCCTCAAAGGTGTAGGCAGGCTGCTCGTTGGGGAAGTTATCAGCAATAAATGTGCGAGCCTTAGATGGCAGCTCCTCATATTTAATTGCACGGTCGTCGTCGGTAAATGTTGCGGCCATTGCAACTGCTGTTGTCATTAGGATACCCATAAGGGTAAAAATACTCTTTTTCATAACTCTGTCATTTTAATTTTTTCTCAACTATATTTAATAAACATATGTATGTTGCAACTATTCATACGCTACTACCATATGCAAATTGCGTACACAAGTCACAAATAATATATTTATTACGCCTGCAAGTTACGAAAAATATTTGAAAATAAAATTAAACTACAAGAAAATTTTCAATTAAGCAAACACTTTGTTATTTCTTGTCAATAAAAATGCTTTTTTTGCTATTACCACTGCAAGGTATACAGAGGAAATGAGGTGTGATATAATGCACAATAGTGTGAACCGACCACGCAATAAATGGGTTTCATCTCGACCTATAAAATAGACTTTTTTAGCTGACCGCACTCATTTTTTTCTCCACTAAAAGCGGTATTACCAAAAAAATGTTTATCTTTGTGTGATTATACTTATGTAGAGTAAGGCAACATGACAAAGATGAGATACACACTTGTAGAGGTTAAGGCCAGCGACAAACGTCTCGAGCGCGAGTTTTTGGACCTGCCGAAGATGATTTACAAGGGTAATCCCAACTGGGTATGTCCCTTTGATAGCTCAATAAAGGCAGTATTCGACCCCGCGAAGAATAAGCTCTTCAAGGATGGAGAGGCCATCCGCTGGGTGGCACACAACACCGAGGGCGAGTGCGTAGGTCGCATCGCGGCATTCTACGACAAAACTCACGCCTTTGGTTACGAGCAGCCCACAGGTGGTTGCGGCTTCTTCGAGGCTATCGACGACCAGGAGTTGGCAAACTTGCTCTTCGACGCTGCCCGCGACTGGCTCAAGGAGCGCGGCATGGAGGCGATGGATGGTCCTGTGAACTTCGGCTCGCGCGACGCTTGGTGGGGATTGCTCGTCGAGGGATATGAGCATCAGCCCCTATTTGAGAACCCATACCACCCACCCTACTACAAAGAGCTATTCGAGAACTACGGCTTCCAGAACTACTTCAACCAGAACACCTACATCTGGAAGATTGATGACGATGATGTAAACGAAGTTGTCTACGAGCGCGTAAAGCGCTTGATGTCTACCCCAGGCTACCGCTTTGCATCTATAGGCAATGAGGACCTCTACTCAGCAGTAGAGAAGGTGCGCACCATATATAACAAGGCGTGGGCACTCTTTACGGGTGTGCAACCCATGACCTCGGAGGAGGCTCGCCAGATGGCAGACACCATGCGCCCCATCATCGACCGCAACCTTATATGGTTTGCATACTTCAACGACGAGCCCATCGGTTTCTTCATCATGGTGCCCGACCTCAACCGCATCATCGGCAAGTATAACGGTAAGTTCGGCATCGTGAATAAGTTACGCCTGATGTGGGATTTGAAGGTACGCAAGAAGAGTGATCGCATCTTCGGCATTGTCTTTGGCATCACACCCGAGTTTCAGGGCAAGGGCGTGGAGTCTGGCATGATGAAGGCTATGCTCGACGGTTACATCCGTACCAAGAATAATCAGTATCGCTCGGTGGAGTTAGCATGGATTGGCGATTTCAACCCCACGATGAATCGCATGGTGGAGCGCTACATCTGTGCACGCAAGCACAAGATGCACACCACCTACCGCTACCTCTTCGACCACACAAAGGAGTTTACGCGCTGCCCTAAGGTAGGCTTCAAACCCCGCCCAAAGGTCGCAGATGCCGCAACCAAAGCAGAGGTTACGGAATAGCAAAACATACAAGCAGACTAAAACTAACAATCTAAAACCTATAAACCAATGAAAACTACAGCATTTACAAAGTACCATATCGCTAATGGTGCTAAGATGGCAGAGTTCGCAGGCTACAACATGCCTATCGAGTTCTCAGGTATCAACGACGAGCATATCAACGTTCGCGAGAAGTGTGGCGTATTCGATGTTAGCCACATGGGCGAGATTTGGGTTAAGGGCCCACGCGCAACAGAGTTCTTGCAGCGCATCACCACAAACAACGTATGCGACCTCTACGATGGTAAGGTGCAGTACACAACAATGCCTAACGGCAAGGGTGGTATCGTTGACGACGTGTTGGTATATCGCCTCAACGAGGAGAAGTATATGCTCTGCGTTAACGCTGCAAACATCGAGAAGGACTGGAACCACATCTGCGAGCAGGGTAAGGAGTATGGCATGAAGGCTGGCGAGGAGCTCGAGAATGGCTCTGACAAGACCGCACAGCTCGCTATCCAGGGTCCTTTGGCTATGAAGCTCGTACAGAAGATGACCGAGGAGCAGGTCGAAGATATGGAGTACTACACATTCAAGCTCTGCAAGGTTGCGGGCTGCGATGTAATCCTCTCAACTACTGGTTACACAGGCTCTGGCGGTTGCGAGATCTATATGTACAACGAGGATGCTGACACCATCTGGGAGGCTATGTGGAAGGTAGGCGAGGAGTTCGGCTTGAAGAACATCGGCCTCGGCGCACGCGACACACTCCGCCTCGAGAAGGGCTTCTGCCTCTATGGTAACGACATCGACGACACTACATCTCCTATCGAGGCAGGTCTCAACTGGCTCACTAAGTTCGTTGAGAACAAGCCATTCATCGACCGTGAGCTCATGGAGCGCCAGAAGAAGGAGGGCGTTACTCGCAAGCTCGTAGGCTTCAAGCTTATCGACCGCGGTGTGCCTCGCCACGAGTATGAGTTGGCAGACCTCGAGGGTAATGTCATCGGCCACGTTACATCTGGTACTATGTCGCCTTGCTTGAAGGTGGGCATCGGCATGGGTTACGTTAAGCCCGAGTTCGCAAAGGCTGGCACACAGATAGCAGTTGTTGTGCGCGGTCGCTTATTGAAGGCCGAGGTGGTACGTCTCCCATTCGTATAACCTATAATAATAGCGGGTATTCTGCACTTTTTATCGAGCAGAATACCCGTTTTCTCTATTTTTACAAAAAATTTCCTCAAAGGTGGACATAATTAGAATAATTTGTCTATCTTTGTATGACTATTAGTAGGAAATAGTGAGCAAACACAGAAACACAATAGAGTTAATCATTTTATAATAACCTTTTAACTTAACTAAAACTATGGATGTAAAAGTTATTATGGCCAATTTGGAGGCCAAGCACCCCGGTGAGGCTGAGTACTTGCAGGCGGTTCAGGAGGTATTGGAGTCTATCGAGGAGGTATACAACCAGCAC
>JAZRAW010000112.1:0-2163 GCA_045634765.1 Alistipes sp. | reverse complement strand
TTTTGCTCATTTTTCGCTGCTTCTATTGCTTGTTGATGCGCAATTGACATTGAGTCTATACGAGCATTAAGTATCTCTACTTGTTTATTAATCACAACTTCCACATCCACCTTAACAGGTGT
The DNA here is from genome assembly GCA_045634765.1 of Alistipes sp. Taxonomy (GTDB): domain Bacteria; phylum Bacteroidota; class Bacteroidia; order Bacteroidales; family Rikenellaceae; genus Alistipes. The sequence continues at coordinate 2,041 of JAZRAW010000112.1, read as the reverse complement.
AGACTTGCTATTATTATTTATTTGAGCATAAGGTATTGTTACAATACTTGCGAAAAATATGAGCGTAAATAGTTTTTTCATAATCTTGAAGTTTTTAATATCCCATTTGTTTTAAGTGTGCGGCGACTTTTGCCTCTAAATCGGTAATTTCGGCATCAATCTCGGGGAGGGTTTGTGCATAACGCTCGGCGAGGGCTGACACCTTTGAGGTGAGTTGCTGGCTGATGCGCTGCATCTCGCCATCAAGGCGTACAGAGAGTGATGCAAACCACTTCTTCTCAACCACCAATCGTTTGATATCATCCTCTGAAAGGTCGGCATACTTAACCATCAGAGCTGTAAGCAAATCATATTTGCGCTCCTTGACAAGTTTCTTGTTGATTGAGATATCACCTTTCAGGTCGATGTACTTTTGCAGCACCGCAATCTCATCTGCATCCGATTTTTTGTCGAGTGCCTTGATGCGTTTTTTGACATTGCCATCGTTCAACTTACTATCGGGGAAGTTATCCTCATCGAGATAGTTCTCAGCCTGCTCCTCGATAAGTTCAGCGAGTTGCGCCTCGTTCTGTGCAAGTAATTCTTCTGCTGCGGTGATAAGGTTACGCTTCTCGGCGAAATACTCGTCGATAACGATAGGCACTGGAAGCAAGTCGCAAACGACATCTTCTGGCGTAGCGGCCTTCTTCTCCTTTTTCTTTTCGCCCTTCTTTGATGCAGGTTGAGGAGTGTAGAGTTGCACTGACCAGCCACCCGACGAGATCATATAGCAATCATCTTGCATAGTCTCACCCCAATAATTCATCAAGCAATCATAGACATCGTAGGCATCGACAAGTGATTTATCTGCACCGAAGATATCCAACAGCGAGTTGCCGAGTTCCTCGATAAGCATTTCAGGGGCAAAGCCCTGCGTTAGATCGTGGAGTTGCTCACGATGCTTATCACACCACGCCTCGAAGCTCTTTTTGAAAACATCGCCCTGCTTGCGGAAGTCAGCATTAGCAGCAACAGTTTCACGCACAGTCTCTTGCTCGCAATTCAGTGAATAGTAGCCCTCGCGTGTTGGGTGCTCACAGAAAAGGTCATCACGCAACGAGGGGCAGACATGCCAATAGTTGTTCAATTGATTAATGTCGTGCTTAGGTAATCCACCATAGAGGTGAGCAGCAATATCTTGAAGTATCTCGGTGTCGGGAGCCGATACATAGCGAGGAATATTGAGATTATAGTCGTTACGCTCAATCTCCTCCATAGGCACAAAGCGTGCGAAGTGTGGCACATCACGCTGTGCTTGCCATACATCAACAATACGACGAATATCCTGCTCACGCAAGCGATTCTTGGCACCGTCTTTTGTGAAGCCACTCTTGGCATCAATCATAAAGACTCCCTTGCGACCAGCCGCCTCCGACTTCTCAATGATAATGATGCAAGCAGGGATACCTGTACCAAAGAATAGATTGGCAGGGAGGCCGATGATGCCCTTAATATATCGCTTCTCGGCTACGAGGTATTTACGAATCTGAGCCTCAGCATTGCCACGGAACAATACGCCGTGTGGCAAGATACAAGCCGCACAACCAGTCTGCTTCAACGAACGCACGATGTGCAACAAGAAGGCATAGTCACCATTCTTCTCTGGTGGAACGCCAATCTTTATACCTTCGCCCCAGCGATGATATTCATCCTCAGCCTTTGCACTTTTAAGCCACGACTTAGCAGAGAATGGAGGGTTCGCAACGATATAATCAAATGTTTTGAGTTGGTCATCATCCTTGAATTGTGGGTCGTTGATAGTATCGCCCTGTTTGATGTCGGCATAAATTTCGTTGTGAAGAATCATATTCATCTTCGCCAAACCGACAGTGGCATTATCCTTCTCCTGACCATAAACAGTAGCACCCTCAGGTGTTTCGCACATTGCCCTCAATAGCAACGAGCCAGAGCCACAAGTAGGGTCGTATATAGTTGTGCGCTTGCCATTTTTAGCTTTGCTCAAACCGATAACCTTCGCCATAACACGGCTAACCTCGGCAGG
>JAZRAW010000111.1:0-6827 GCA_045634765.1 Alistipes sp. | reverse complement strand
CGGAGTATCATCATTCAGTTCCTTAGCAATATTTGCTGGCTGGGGTATTCGCCAGTGCGGTATGATTAGCGGTAAGTATCATCGAAACTTTAACCGCTACATGGGTCAATTGCTACTCCTTCCAGCATGGCTATTTACCATAACCATCATCGGCAATATTGGAATTGCATTTACGTGGGGTTTTATAGGCACGTTGTCTCCAGGTGATTACGGCTTTATTGTCGGAATAATCACTATTATCCTGGAGATTTTAATATGCTATGGAGTCTTCAAACTTTGGGTTAAGATAGTTTCTCGCTACCTATACACTGCTGGCAATTTAGTGATTCACATCACGTCGCTTTCGATATGGTTCATATTGGCTGTATGCTGGTACAATTGGATTGATAGTAAATTCAACGGTTTAGTCTATGTACTAATACTCTTCATAGGAGGCACGATAATGCTCTGCTTCCTTAGCCTGTTCATCAAATTCTTCGTAGCAAAACGTTGCCCAATGTGCCACGATTGCCACGGCGTTCAGACAGGCTATATTGACCATGGCGTTAGCTATCAAACTACCAGGAGAAGAATGGCTGCCCGCGAAAGTGAGGTTGAAAAAAGCAGAAGTAATGCTGTAGTGGTAGATCCAGAAAAAGTGGTAGAAACAATTACAGGCGTACACCATTGGACAACAAAGCATACCTGTCCTGTATGTCGCTGCACATGGTCTATGTGGCATAGTGAGGAGGTTAGCGAAAAATCGCGCACCGTTGAAACAAGCCATACAGAGTTATATTGGTAATCACAACAAAAAAGTGCCCCCAAAAGTTTAGAAACAAAAACTATGAGGGCACTTTTTTTTATTTATCGAAAGACTATTCTGCCTTTATAGGTAAAAACTCCTCGCCTGGAACAAAGAGTGTTGTTCCCGTATACCTATCCACAATGGGCAGAAAGACCTCTCGCTGGCTCTTTCTACCAAATCCTCGACCTATCCAGTTCTCACTGACCCAGAATCTTGAGCCATTGTCGTAGCTACCGACAACATTATCAGCACCTGGAATAGGGAACGCCGTAATACTCTTATGTATACCCAAGTAGTCCGTAGCACCGCCAGGCGAGCCAGCATAACCTCGCTCATCGGGTCTAATACACTGATACCAGCCTAACTCATCAGCATAGAAGCACTTATGTGCAAGGACAACAGCCTCCTCGATAGTACACACTCGCATAGGCTCAATAGTGCCCTTTGATGTGCCCTTCACAAATCCAAGGGTATTCATAAAGCCCATAGCCTCGAGCGCCCAGTCGGCAATCTGACCCTTATCCGCAAAGAGCTCAAGGTTAGGGGTATATACCGTATATCTGATGCTCGAATTCTCCTTAATATACTGCAGCGCATTGAAGAAGTATGCCGACATCTCCTGGCGCGTAACCACCGCGTCGGGATCGATAGCTCCGTCACACTGATATGGGATGATTCCCGCAGCATAAGCCTTAAGGAGGTATACATCTTCCGAATCGGTAAATGTACCGCATGGTGCAGCCTTGATACTCTTACCTGTAACCTGCTCGGCAAGAAGAACTGCAAGTGAGGCGAGCTGCTGGCGATTGATCTTCATAGAATAGTCCGTGCCGAGCACCTCCCTATCTATGAGGCCATTAGCCATTGCCCATCGCGTATCATTTTCAGCCTCGGGAGTGACTCTTGCGCCATGGTCGGTATCGGGCACAGCAAAGAATCCCGGGTAGTCAAAGCCTCCAACATAGACATTGGCAAGAGCCTCCTCCGCCTGCACCGCATCCCACGAGCTGAGCATCATCTCCTTATATTGCGCAGGGGTTATCTCATTGTGACCCATCATGCGGAGATCCTCCTGGGTAACATTTAGAATCTCCTCTCTACCATTGCTGCCACACCAATAACAACTCGTCTGATAGACACACTCTCCCCTACTATTGCGACCTACATAGTTCTTCGCCGAGAGGTCGTATCGCACATATGCGTGCGGGAAGGATTCTGTCTTATTGTTCCAAAACTTATCACGCTCAAACGTATGCTTGGCGTTATGCTCACACTCGCCACAATATTTGCAGCTGTAATAGAACTTAGCATTTGCCTGGCACGACGAGTATCTCATAACAGTGTGTGCTGCAACCACTTGCGCAGTGTAGCTATGTCCTGGGCAATATGTTTTGCACTCTGCCGCACCCCTCTTAAATGCCTCGTTGACATCGCCAGTGTATAGGAGCGTCTTGAATTTGAGGAGCTGCGTAGGCACAGACTTCCAATTCGAGTCTCCCGTTCTCCTATATACCTCCTCCTGAATAGAGATTATTCCCTTGGGATACTTCTCTGCGGGGAGGAAGATTGTGCACTCCCTCGAGTGTATTCCGAAGGAGTAGAACTCATAGAGATCAGTGCCCTCCACATGCTTTTGTAGTACCGCCGCCACGTCTACATCCGAGCCATACCACACCTCCTTGAGGTTGTGCATACGATAGCCCAAATACTCCCAACTCTGAGTATCGTTTATGGTAACGACAATCTTGTCTATATTAAGTGTTCGCTGTCGATAATGGTCAGCGCGGATATCCCAACCGCCCTTAACCCAAAAATCTATAGGACCCTCGCCGACGCCTACACCCAAACCCGCGACAAAGGCCTCATCGAAGTGTACCGTACGGGCATTGTAGAGCGGATAGTAGCTATCAGCCTCCTCCTGTGTGTACATCTTCGACCTATCGAGCCTTGCCACGGCGGAGTTACCCTTTTGATTAGCCAAGGCCCTACCAGCCCTCTGAAAAAAGCCCTGAGCCGAGATTTCGCCCACTCCAACTGTGAGAAGAAGGAGCATTGTTGCAATTATATATTTTCTCATAATCTATTGATTTACGCATTGCTAACTACAAAGTTAGTAAAAAATCATCACGAAAAAAAATTACCCCAAGCTTTTTTTCGTTGTTCCCAAAAACGAGAGGATGCCAACGAAATTTGTTGATACCCTCTTTACTCTATCTCTCTCCTAAATAGGTCACAGCACTCCCGCGCTACAGAACATGCTTTGACAACGCACGCTGCAAACCCTTAATATTAGTATTGCGCTTAAACTCCTTAACAAGCGGTTCTGCCATACCCTTAACCCATATCTTCATCTCACAGTCATCATCAAGCGTGCCTGCAGTCTCAATGCTATATCTATCAACTGAGCGATAGGGAATAGTCATATACTCACGCTTACTACCTGTGAGGCCCTGGATATCAAGAATAATAAGTCGTTTATTAGTGAATACCCACTTATCGCGCCATACTACAAATGCCGACTCAATCTGCTCGCCAGGAATCAAAATCGGATTAAACTCATTTGCAAGGTCCTCTGCCTTAATCTCCGAGGCATTACCCATCAATTTATCAAAAAGTGACATAGAAATAAGAATTTAAGTTTGAGTAAAAGTCTTTGATTTACAAATATACAAATTCTCACATTAAAACGCAAATGGGATTCGCGTAAAATCTCTCATATCTTATATTTTTACTATCCACACTACAACACACAACCCCACCCAACACGCCCGACATCTTCACACTCACCACCGCGCACACACCTTAAGACAACGATAAAACCTCAAATTCCTCTCAAAAAATTTGCTTTTCGTGGGCATATTTCGTAACTTTGTTGTGTTTTAGGCGCTTGCCACCTACGCGCGTACGCATGACACACGCACGGTGTACGCATATTAAATAGGAAATAAACAGATATAAGATATTAAATATCACACACTTAAAAACAATTAAATCTAAAACAACTATGGCTAATACCAAAGAAAAGTTGTTCGCGGAGTTCCCACCAGTATCTACTGAGCAGTGGGAGGCCGTTATCACAACTGACCTTAAGGGCGCTGACTATGAGCGCAAATTGGTATGGAAGACCGGTGAGGGATTCAATGTACGTCCCTACTACCGCGCTGAGAACCTCGCAGAGGTTAAGTATCTCGGTGTGGAGGCTGGTGAGTTCCCCTTCGTACGTGGCGTCTCTAAGGACAACACATGGCGCGTACACCAGACTATCTCTGTGAAGTGCGCAAAGGAGGCTAACGAGGAGGCACTCAAACTTCTTAACTCGGGTGTTGACTCACTCGGTTTCTGCTTCTGCGAGTCATGCGCTTGCGAGGTAGACATCGACGCTTTGCTCAAGGACATCGTTCCTACAGCTGTTGAGCTCACATTCTGCGGTGGCGAGGCTGAGGCTTTGGCTGCGCTTGCTAACAAGGTGCTTGCTAAGTATGCTAACGAGCCTAAGGATGAGCTTCGCATCAACTTCTGCATCGACCCCATCATCAAGAGCCTCTCTGTGAAGGGCACATGCGGCTGCAAGGAGAACGAGCGTAACTGCTTCGATGTTATCGCCGAGCTCGTTAAGGCTACTGCTGAGTACAAGCGTGTGAAGGTAGTAAACGTATCGGGTGCTACATTCTCTAACGCTGGTTCTACAATCGTTGAGGAGCTTGCATTCACACTCTCTGCTGCTCACGAGTACCTCGTGAAGCTTATGGAGAAGGGCCTCACTATCGATGAGGTAGCTCGCAAGATTCGCTTCACTTTTGCAGTTACATCTAACTACTTCCTTGAGATGGCTAAGTTCCGTGCAGCACGTTTGCTCTGGGCTAACATCGTAAAGGCTTACAACCCCACTAAGGATTGCTCATGCAAGATGGTGGCTCACGCTGTGACATCTACATGGAACCAGACTGTTTACGATCCTTATGTAAACATGTTGCGTGGTACTACCGAGGCTATGTCAGCAGCTATCGCTGGCGTACACTCACTCGAGGTATTGCCATTTGATTACTGCTTCGAGGCTCCTACTGAGTTCTCTAAGCGTATCGCTCGCAACGCACAGCTCCTCTTGAAGAAGGAGTCACACTTCGATCAGGTTATCGACCCCGCAGGTGGTTCATACTACATCGAGTCGCTCACAACAAGCATCGCAAACGAGGCTTGGGCATTGTTCCGCGAGATCGAGGATAAGGGTGGCTACATCGCAGCATTCAAGGAGGGCTTCATCGTAGCTCGCGTTAAGGCATCGGCAGAGGCTAAGGATAAGAGCATCGCTACACGTCGTCTCATCTTGCTCGGCGCTAACCAGTATCCTAACTTCACTGAGGTTGCTGACAAGGAGATTTGCGAGTGCAAGGTTACACGCAAGGAGGCTGAGGGCAATGTTCTCGTTCCTTACCGTGGTGCTATGGCATTCGAGGCTATGCGTATGAAGGTTGACCGCTCAGGCAAGACTCCTAAGGCGTTCATGCTCACTTGCGGCACACTTGGTATGGCTCGTGCACGCGCACAGTTCTCATGTAACTTCTTCGCTTGTGCAGGTATCCGCGTTGAGGATAACACATTCTTCAAGAGTGTTGAGGAGGGTGTTGAGGCAGCGTTGGCATCAAAGGCAGAGATCGTTGTTGTATGTGCATCGGATGACGACTACGCAACTGTTGCACCTCGCGTTAAGGAGCTCCTCGGTGACAAGGCTATCCTTGTTGTTGCAGGTGCACCCGCATGCGCAGCAGAGCTTGAGGCTCAGGGCATCAACAACTTCATCAACGTCAAGAGCAACGTCCTCGAGACTTTGAAGGACTACTTAAACAAGTTGGGCATCTAATCAATTATAGCTATGAGAGCAAAATTTTCAGATTTAGAATATAAGGCTGCAGCCGCTGAGTGCTGCGCCGCTACTAAGGCTCCCAAGGAGGATTGGTTGACTGCCGAGCGTATCCCCGTAAAGGAGAACTACACGGCTGCCGACCTCGAGGGCATGGAGCACTTGAACTATGCAGCAGGTATCGCACCCTTCCTTCGCGGTCCCTATTCAACAATGTATGTAATGCGTCCTTGGACTATCCGTCAGTATGCAGGTTTCTCTACAGCTGAGGAGTCTAACGCATTCTATCGCCGTAACCTCGCAGCAGGTCAGAAGGGTCTTTCAGTTGCGTTTGACCTTGCTACACACCGTGGCTACGACGCTGACCACCCACGTGTAGTTGGTGACGTAGGTAAGGCTGGTGTATCTATCTGCTCTGTAGAGGATATGAAGGTGTTGTTCAATGGTATTCCATTGGACCAGATGTCAGTATCTATGACTATGAACGGTGCCGTACTTCCCGTATTGGCATTCTACATCGTTGCAGGTTTGGAGCAGGGTTGCACCCTCGACCAGCTCGCTGGTACCATCCAGAACGATATCTTGAAGGAGTTCATGGTGCGTAACACCTACATCTACCCACCCGAGTTCTCAATGAAGATTATCGCTGATATCTTCGAGTATACTTCTAAGAACATGCCTAAGTTCAACTCTATCTCTATCTCTGGTTACCACATGCAGGAGGCAGGTGCTACAGCAGATATCGAGTTGGCATACACTTTGGCAGACGGTTTGGAGTACTTGCGCGCAGGTATCAACGCAGGTATGTCTATCGACGCCTTCGCACCCCGCTTGTCATTCTTCTGGGCTATCGGCATGAACCACTTCATGGAGATCGCTAAGATGCGTGCAGCTCGTTTGTTGTGGGCTAAGATTGTTAAGCAGTTCGAGCCTAAGAATCCTAAGTCTTTGGCATTGCGTACTCACTCGCAAACATCAGGTTGGTCACTCACTGAGCAAGATCCTTTCAACAACGTAGGTCGTACTTGTATCGAGGCTATGGGTGCTGCTCTCGGTCACACTCAATCATTGCACACCAATGCTCTCGACGAGGCTATCGCACTTCCCACCGACTTCTCGGCTCGTATCGCTCGTAATACTCAAATCTACATCCAAGAAGAGACTTACATCACTAAGGAGATC
>JAZRAW010000110.1:0-8874 GCA_045634765.1 Alistipes sp. | reverse complement strand
GAATGCTCTTCTGCGTACACTCTATGGCTGGTCGCCCACTCGCAAGCTCTTGCACAAGGTTGCGGGTAAGAAGCTTATGGAGCTCTTTGGTGGTCGCATGCGTCTCTTCGCAATTGGCGGTGCTAAGTTCGATAGCGAGGCCGAGCGCTTCCTTAAGGAGGCCGGTTTCCCATACGCTATTGGATATGGACTTACCGAGACAGCCCCACTTCTTGCGGGTGCTGTGGGTAGTATGGTGCGCATTGGCTCAACAGGTCCATCACTTAAGGGCGTGGAGTTGCGTCTCGATAATGTCAACCCCGAGACTGGTCAGGGTGAGATTGTGGCAAAGACACCATGCTGCATGTCTGGATATTATAAGAATGAGGATGCAACGCGTGATGCCTTTACTGCTGATGGTTGGTTCCGTACGGGTGACCTCGGTTGCATTGCCGATGATGGTTGGGTATTTATCAAGGGACGTCTCAAGAATATGATTGTAGGCCCTTCGGGCGAGAATATCTATCCTGAGGATATTGAGGAGGTGCTTAACAGCAATCCTATTGTCGCGGAGTCTGTTGTTACCGAGGAGAATGGTAAGCTTGTCGCTCTTGTGCACTTCGATATGGCAGCTCTTGAGGCACGCTACGACGTCTTCAAGAAGTTTGTAAGCGATGGTAAGGAGCAGATTGGCCAGAAATATAGCGAGAGCAAGGAGCAGCTTGGTCAGAAATATAGTGAGGGTAAGGTGCAGATTGAGCAGAAGATGGAGGAGATTAAGCGTGAGCTTGTCACCTATGTAAACTCTAAGGTCAACCGCTTCTCTCAGATTACTAAGGTCATAGACAATGGTTGCGAGTTCGAGAAGACTCCAACAAAGAAGATTCGCCGCTTTGTCTATGAGCAGCGAGCTAAGAATGGGTTTATCCCCGACAGTAATTTAGCGTGATAAGAGGTCGATTGCGGCCCCTAACAAAAAATGGCAGCAATGGAATGTACATCAAGTACTATCCATCGCTGCCATTTTTGCCGAGTGTTGCACTCGGCACTCTTCTGACGCTAAATTAGGTTGTGAGGGGGGAGAATTTAGTGAATTTAGAGAATTTAGTGAATGAGATTTCCTTAACTTACCTAATCTCCCTAATCTCCTTACTTTCCCTAACTTCCTTAATTCCCCTGGCAGCAATGGAATGTATGTCTATTACTATCCATCGCTGCCATTTTTGCCGAGTGCTCTTACTCCTCTCTGATCACCTTGCCTGTGCGGTCGATATGCACCCACTTCTCCTTTTTGAATATGCCTCCTGTCTCCGAGACCCTCGCTGTGTGACCATCAAACTGGCTGATCTTTCTCCAACGACAGGGAATTACTACCTCTCCACTTGTGTCGATAAAACCGAGGCGCTTGTTCCAGTCTTGCACCACTGCAAGGCCCATCTTGAAGCCCCATGCCTGGCGCCACGTGCACGGTATCACAATCTTGCCACTCCTATCCATATATCCGCACTTGCCGCTATCGTCCCTCACGCTGATAAGGCCCTCGTTCATCTCGCCCATAGCCTTCCATACGCAGGGTGTTACCATCTCGCCGCTATTGTTGATAAGGCCGAGTCTCCTATTATCCATAACCTTTGCCACACCCTCACGGAAGGGCCACGCCTCCTCCCACTTGCAGGGAATGGCTAGCTCTCCCTTGACATCTACGAAGCCCAACTTACCGTTCGAGTTCTGCACGCCCGCCATATACTCGCTAAAGTGACCCACAGAGCGCCACACGCAGCGCACAACTTCGCGGCCTTGCCCATCGACATAGCCCCATAGTTCCGTCTTTCTATCCTGTGCCATGGCCAGGCCGTAGTTGAAGTACTTGCCCACAAACTTATACTTCTCGTTGTCGAGTATCACATTGCCAAATTGGTCGACGACAGAGACGAAGCCCAAGCCACGGTTATAGTCGAAGTCCTTACGGTAGGTGGGGTGTATGCCGAGGCGCTCAACCTTGTTTTGCGCCATGTCAGCATGTGCCTTTGTCGCCTCGCATAGGTAGTAGGCGTGGTCGGGATCGCGCTTGGGGTTAGCGCCAGAGCCGAGTGTGGGCATGGCTTTACCCTCTTTACGCATCTTACGGTACCTGCTTGCCATCTCCTCCATCCACTTTTCGCGGTCGGGACCGCAGTAGCGCGGGTCGTAATCGTAGTACCAATGCGCAGGGTTGCACTTGTCGTCGAGCTCCGAGACAAAGCTGTTGCGGCTAAACTGCGCAGATGTCGATGTCTTCTTGATCTCCTTAGTATCCCTTCTGGGGAATATCTCGTCGGCACTATACACATTACCCTCTTCGTCTGCCACAAGTCCCGACTCTCCTAGTGCTTTGTACTCCTTCTCGCTCATACTCTACGACAATTGATTGTTATCCTACACATACAAAGTTAGCAAATAAACCTCAATTACGCAAGAGGGTGGCGCGTAAAACAAACAGAGACCGCTCCAAAAGGAACAGTCTCTGTTATTGTTTGTTGAGTAGGGATTACTCCTCCTGACGGTAAGTGTGCTCAACATAGATTGCGCGCTGCATAGCCTCACGCTTTGCGATTGAAGGCTTTGTGAAGTACTGACGACGACGAAGCTCCTTCAAAACGCCTGTACGCTCATACTTTCTCTTAAACTTCTTGAGGGCGCGCTCGATGTTCTCTCCCTCCTTAACTGGCATGATAATCATAATCTTATTCTTTTTTTTAGTTATACTCTGTTTTGTTGTGGGCATCTATTGGGCTTGCCCACTCCCTGGATCATTTAAGGTCGACCCCTCCTGCATGCTTAATGGTCTGCCAACCGCTTGATGTTGCCTCCGATTGCCTTGCAACCTCGGGCATAGGTATTCAGATATCTACTCGGTGGTTGCTCCCCGAAGTTATGCTACTCCTGCGGGATACTAAAGTCGAGATAGGGTGCAATACGTGCTGCCTCCTCTGCTGAAAATATGTCATCTTCAATCATCTCTTCTAAGTTACTCCAACCTCCTTTCAATTCTCTGTTATTAATTATTCGCCTGAGCATTCGGTTCGAAATATAGGGATGAACCTCCAACTCTTTTGGGCGTGCAAAGTTAATATTAATTTTTTTAATTTTAGCACTATCGCAGTAAATTTGTGGTAAAATTCTTCGAAAATTCTCCTCTGTAACCACTTTTAGCTCCGAAATTTGGCTAACGGAGTAGTATCCACCCAATAGGTCGCGATAAAATATGATGTGCGATGCGCTTTTGGGTCCTATGCCAGCTACTCTACAGAGGGTCACAGAGTCGGCGCTATTTATCTCTATAGGGAACTTTGTTCGCTCTGCGGTATATGTCGTAAGAGTGTCGTGCTGTGGAAATATGATGTAGGGTCTAAGGCGATGTGCCATTACTGAATCTACAGCGTAGCACTCCTCAAACTCCTCAAATGTGCGATAGCCACCAATTATATCTCTATATTTTATGATTAGCTCCGCCTGACGCGACGAGAAGCCTATTGCGCTTAGATACTCTCTTCCCACTGTGTCGAGAGTAAACGTGCTTAACTCAATTGTTGCGGTGTGACTCTCATGTTTTGTATTACCGTACTCCCTTGCCTGAATCTGATACTCCTTACCTATAGTTATATATGGCTCTATAATGAAGTATAGTGAGTCGGTCATGTTGTAACATAGGGCAATATCCTCCTTTATGCGATATACTTTTCCTGCTTCGCGCCAGCGAATTATGCCTACTGCTACATCTTTGGGTAGTCCTGCCTCGATAAGTGTGCGGTAGTCTGCTGTATTTGGGTCAAATGGTTTTAGACTCACCGTGTCTGTCGCCTCTACCACCTCCCGCTTTGGTGAGCTTTTGGGGTCGGAGTACCTATCCACAGGGCGTGCTACCATCACAACTACTATGATGGCTACAACCAAGGGCAGCAGTAGGATGAGTCCTCGTATATGTTGTTTTGTGCGCTCTGTCATGGCTACCACTCAGCGTTGTCGCTTAGCCACAGTTTGCGGTAGCGGTGTGATGGTGACTCGACTAACTCGCCAAGACCATACTCCGCCCAGCGATTATTCACAAGGGCAATGGTCTCGGGTGATGATGTCACGACGTTTGGAAAGCGCTTGGGGTTGTTGCCATAGCCTGGGCGCTTCGAGCGAGCATCTATTATCATCGTACTGTTTGAAAAGCGTATGTCGCGCTTGGGGTCGCAGTTTGCCGCAGCAATCCAGAGTAGGTCGCTCGGTGTCATATATCCCGCTGCACCATAGTCGAACACAGCAACATACTTCGCGTCATGGCAGTTGTTGGCGTTGAGGAACTCCTCTACGTCGATATGCTCACGCCACTCTCGCTCGGCATATACTACTAATAAACCTAATGTGTCGATGAACTCGGTGTTAAAGAGTGCCACACCTCCCGCAGGCTTCATCGTTGCGGGTATAGTTATCGTTGCGGGGTTCTCTGTCGTATCCACATTTGTAAGGTCTATTGCGAGCTTCGAGCCGTAGCCCATTGTGGGTGTGGTGTGGTCGAGCACATCAAGGATGCCCTCCGAGAAGATTAGGTCGCGCTTGAAGTCTATGCAGCGCAATCGCTTGAGTACCTCATGCTTGGAGCGTATATCACACTCTTCGGGTGCTATGACCATATATTTATTAAACATCATCTGTCCCGCACCCCAGAGTCCCTGTGCCACCTTTGATGGCTGACCCTCATAGCGTTTTGCTATTGATACGAGGGCGAGGTTGTGTGCCGTACCCTCCATTGGCATATAGAGGTCGCGCACCTCGGGCTGCATGACAAGGCGTATAGGGGCGAGGAATATCGTCTCCGTAGCCTTTGCTATGTAGGCATCCTCCATGGGTGGTATGCCCACGATAGTGGCGGGGTAGACGGCATCGCGGCGTGAGGTTATAGCCTCGATGTGGAAGCGGGGATATAGGTCTGTTAGGGAGTAGAAACCTGTGTGGTCACCAAAGGGGCCCTCTACGGTTAGTGGCTCTGTGGGGTCGACATAACCCTCAAGCACGAAGTCGCAGTCTGCGGGTACCCATATGTCGTTTGTGATACACTTGACCATTTTGACGGGCTTTTGGCGTAGCATACCCGCAAGCAACATCTCATCCATGTTGTCGGGCATAGGTGCGGTTGCCGAGTAGGTATATATGGGGTCGCCACCAATTGCTACACTTACGGGCATACGCTTGCCGAGGCGCTTGTAACCATCGTAGTGACGTGCACCCGTCTTATGGCGGTGCCAGTGCATGCCTGTTGTGCGCTTATCGAATATCTGCATGCGGTACATACCCATATTGGGTGTCCCCGTCTCAGGGTCCTTGGTGCATACCATGGGGAAGGTGACGAAGGGACCACCATCTGCGGGCCACGATGTGAGTATTGGGAGTCTTGCAAGGTCTACCTCCTCGCCACGCCATACTACCTCCTGACACTCACCATGCGAGGTGCTCTTATGTGGAAACCACTTTGCCACGTCGTTGAGCAATGGTAGCATGCGTAGCTTATCCATGAGCGTGTTCTTGGGTGTCATAACACCCTTCAATAGCTCATCTATGCGCTTCGATATATCACTCAAGTCGTTGACACCAAGAGCTATCGCCATGCGCCTATCTGAACCCATCATATTCATTAGTACGGGGTACTCTGTTCCCGTATTCTCGAAGAGTAGGGCCTTGCCGCCCCCCTCGCTTTTAGATATGCGGTCCGTGATTTCGGTAATCTCGAAGCGTGTGTCTACCTTTGTCGTTATGCGTTGTAGTTCTCCTTCAGCCTCAAGTTTTGTGATATACTCGCGTAGCCTCATAGTGATATGGTGTTACTTATTAGTTATCTGTATTTATTCTCTTCTCTATATAGCCTCCTGGGTGTAGTCTTGCAAAGTCTGTAGCATGAAACCTCTTAAGTTCTATGAGTGCTGCAGCGATTGCGTCGCCAAGAGCCAGTTGTACTGTTGTGGATGCCATAGGCACGATGTCGAGTATCGAACCCTCCTCCTCCACGTCGGTGTTGAGTAATATGTCTGCATGGCGAGCAAGCGATGAGGTGTTAGCCCTTGTCATGGCTATGATGGTGTTGCCATTAGCCTTTGCATACTCTACCACGCGGATAACCTCCTCAGTCTCTCCTGAGTGGGATAGCACCATAATCACATCTTCGGCTGCAATCATGCCAAGGTCTCCATGTAAAGCCTCACCCGCATGCAGGAAGATTGCTCGTGTGCCGGTGCTCGTAAGTGTTGCTGCAATCTTGCGTGCTATATGTCCGCTTTTTCCCATACCTGTGACAATGAGTCTACCATGACTTTGGGCAATGCACTCTACGGCATGCAAGAAGTTGTCGTCGAGGTTCTGCTCAACTCTTTCGAGGGCACGAATCTCTTTGGATATTGCGTTGCGACCTATTGCAACGATACTTTCATTTGGGGTTTTCATGCAAAATTATAATACTCTCTCAATGAGAGATTGAAGGTTGTTGATGTGTAGAGAGTTTGCTCCGTCACACAGTGCCTTCTCGGGTGTGGGGTGTACCTCGAAGAAGTAGCCATTTGCACCAAACGCCTTTGCCGCAAGTGCCATTGACTCTATGTATTGGTTGTCGCCTCCACTATGTGTGCCATTTGCTCCTGGACGCTGCACAGAGTGGGTGCAGTCCATGATGACTGTGGGGGCTATATCTCTCATTTTTGTGATATTGCGAAAGTCTACAACGAGGTTGTTGTAGCCAAACATGTTACCTCGCTCTGTTAGCCACACCTCCTCTGCTCCACTCTCCATAGCCTTGGTGTATGCGTGGTGCATATCCTCTGCCGAGAGCATCTGCCCCTTTTTGATGTTCACCACCTTGGCATGGCGTGCGGCCGCAACTATGAGGTCTGTTTGGCGAGATAGGAGTGCTGGTATCTGTATTATATCAGCCACTTCGCTTACGGGTTTTGCTTGCCATGCCTCATGTATGTCGGTCGTTATGCGTAGCCCATAGCGGCTCTTCATCTCGGCGAGCATCTCAAGTCCTCGCTCCATGCCCACCCCTCGATATGATGATATCGAGGTGCGGTTTGCCTTGTCAAATGATGCCTTCAACACGATGTCGATGCCGAGTGTCGTGTTGATATTTGCTATGTGGCGTGCCACCTCATCGAGTACATCGTTGGGCTCGATGACGCATGGACCTGCTATGATTATTGGCATTGTCATGGTCGTTTGGGTGGTTGAGGGTTATAGCGTTTCGAGTAGTTTTGTTGCGCGTGCTAAGTCCTCTGGTGTGTCGATGCCTATCGTGGCAAAGGGTGTCTCTGCAACCTTGATGTTGTAGCCATTCTCCAACCAACGCAGCTGCTCAAGTTTTTCTGCTGCCTCAAGAGGTGTGGTCTCAAGGGTTGAGATAGATTGTAGCACATCGGTGCGAAAGGCGTATATGCCGAGGTGTTTAAGGTATGTATGGTGCTTGTGCCACTCTGCGGCTTCGATATCTCGCTGATAGGGTATTGCACTGCGCGAAAAGTATAGAGCACGACCATTGCGGTCGGTTACAACCTTCACGTTGTTGGGGTTAACAATCTCTGCCATATCCTCTGCCTCGGTCATGGGCTTTGCGAGTGTTGCAATCTCCGTTGTGGGGGCATCGAAACACTCTAAGAGAGCCTCAATATGCTCCTTGCGGATGAAGGGCTCATCTCCCTGAACATTAATAATGACGTCGTATTCACCCGCCATCTTAGAGAGAGCCTCGGCACAACGATCTGTACCCGAGCGGTGCTCCGTGGATGTCATTATTGCCTCTCCACCAAAGCGTTTAACCTCCTCCATGATGCGTATGTCATCTGTCGCTACTACCACATCCTCCACCGCGGTGTGTACAGCTTCGTATACACGCTCTATGATGCTCTTACGGCCAAGCTTCTGTAGAGGCTTGGCCGGGAGTCGTGTCGAAGAGTAGCGTGCTGGTATAATGGCTGCGACTCTCATTATCTTGTGCGATGTTCTATAAATTGGTAGTATAGTTTATCGTTGCTGGGAGACCTTAATTTGTAGGGACTCCCTTATTTTAGCGCAAGACGTAATACCTCATCGTTGGTATTCACGAAGTGGAAGGTGAGACCCTCAAGGTACTCAGCCTTTATCTCCTCGATATCCTTGCGGTTCTCCTCCGAGAGGATGAGCTCCTGGATGCCTGCGCGCTTTGCGGCAAGAATCTTCTCTCGGATGCCACCTACGGCCGTTACACGACCACGAAGTGTCGTCTCTCCAGTCATTGCTATACGCTCCTTGACCTCACGACCTGTATATGTTGAGGCTATAGATGTCACCATTGTGATACCTGCCGAGGGACCATCCTTGGGCACAGCACCCTCGGGAACGTGGATGTTAAGATCCCACTCCTCGAACATCTTCTTGTCGATGCCCAATTCAATGTGGTGTGCCATAATCCACTCGTAGGCTATCGTCGCCGACTCCTTCATCACGTCGCCAAGGTTACCCGTGAGGTTAATTTTGCCCTTGCCTGGTGTTAGTATAGACTCGATGTAGAGGATGTCGCCACCCACCTCTGTCCATGCAAGACCTGTCACCACGCCACGCATACCTGCAATGTCGTAGCGGTCGTTGCGGAACTTTGGCTTGCCGAGCATCGCCTCAATCTGCTCCTTGCCTACTGTTGCGGTGTACTCCTCTTCGAAGGCTACAGCCTTAGCACGGTTACGCGCCATCTTTGCCACCATCTTGTCCAGCGTACGCACACCCGACTCGCGAGTGTAGTCCTCAATAACCTGCACGATAGCATCGTCGGTGATGTTGAACTGCTCCTCGGTGATGCCGTGAGCCTCGCGCTGCTTGCGAATAAGGTGCTCGCGTGCAATCTGCACCTTGTCC
>JAZRAW010000109.1:0-2569 GCA_045634765.1 Alistipes sp. | reverse complement strand
ATCGCATGGTGTGGTCTTGGAGGACCCATCGAGCAGCAAGAAAAACTTCATTGAGCTCAGAACGGGTATATATGCCTTTGTCTCGACATCAGGCTGGTTTGAGTTCTCTATGATTGACCAGGCAACCATCGATGGTCGCGAGGTATATACTTTGGATATGACCTTTGGATTTGAGGGCTTTGACGAGACTCGTGGTGTGGCTACTTGCGAGGTGCCCATTGGTCGAGTAACAAATAATCCAGGCGAGTGTAATGTTCCATTGTACTATTGGACAGAGTCTGGTTGGGTAGCCGAGACCGCTATTGTTGAATCTTTTGTCGCAGAGTGTAGCGATTTCGATGCCGAGGCACTTGTTGAGGGTCTTGCAGGAGAGTGGGAGATGGACTCAATGTTGGAGTACGATGCCGAGTGGGCAAAGATTGAACAACCTCATAGAGTTATGGGTGTTGACTATGCTGAGGGCCTCGGATATAGCAAGCTCACATTTAATGCCGATGGTACTGGCAACCGATATGTGGAAGTCACAGAGCCAGGTGTAGAGCCTGTGACAATGGCCTTCGAGTGGCAATATAACGCTGATAGCCACATGCTTACCCTAAGCGGCGACTATAATGCTGAGTTTAAGGTCGCAGGATTTAATGGCGACTATATCGTGTGTGACTATGTTTGGCACGGTGATAATATGCGCAAGATATTAAAGCGTAAGGCTGAGTAAAGAATAAGGGGTTGCCCACACGGACAACCCCTTATTCGTTTCTAAGAAGATGTATAGCCTTGTTAGGCGGCTTCTTTACTTAATTGCAATTGCGTCAATCTCAACACGCGCACCCATAGGCAATGCTGCAACCTGGTAGCAGATACGTGCGGGCTTGTCGCCAGTGAAGAACTCAGCATAGATAGCGTTCATCGCACCGAAATCTGCGATGTCTGCCAACAATACTGTAGTCTTTGCTACGTTATCAAATGTGTAGCCAGCCTCCTCGAGGATGTAACCGAGGTTTGTAAGTGCCTGACGAGTCTGTGCCTCTACGCCCTCTGCCATAACGCCTGTTGCGCCGTCGATGGGCAACTGACCAGAGATATAGAGTGTTGCGTCGTGTGCGATAGCCTGTGAGTAGGGACCTACAGCCTTAGGAGCCTTGGGTGAAGCGATAACTTTTTTCATTTCTTTATACGTTTTAATTGATTTGTATTATCTTTGTTGCAAAGATAACGATAATTTGGAATAATATTATGAAACGCACGATTTTATTTTCACTCACCCTCCTTATTTCTGCACTCGTCATCGTTGGCTGCTGCGACTGCCGCAAGCGCAGTAAGCTCGAGAAGCCCCTTGTAGGTACCACATGGCAGCTTGTGCAGCTTATGGGACAGGAGGTTGTCGCTGAGGGCGATAGCTTCACCTTGTGCTTCAGCGATAATGGCACTGCCGCAGGCGCTGGCGACTGCAATCGCTTTACGGTGACATACTCTGTAGATAAGACGCGAGCTCTTGCGATGAATAACCTTGGCTCTACACGCCGCTATTGCGAGAATCATGTCATGGAGAATGCCTACTACGATATGCTTGAGGGAGTTACGCACTACGAGATGGATGGCGACAATATGATTCTCTTGAGTAACGGCACTCTTGTAGGTATAATGAAGGCTGTAGAGAGCAAATAAAAAGTATATTTTGTCGTTACGCTTGCCCTCGAAATCCTCATTTACGCTTTAGTAAACTGCGGTTTCTCGGGCTTCGCAAGCCTAAAACTATATCTTTTTATTTACTCTCTATAATAACAAAAAATAGTAGAGGGGTTGTCCGTATGTGACAACCCCTCTGTCGTTTTTATTATGTTAGAAATTCAGACCAAAGCCTATCGAGAGTGCATGAGTCTTAAGGTGTGCAGGTGCTGTAAACTCTAAGTCTACATCGGGCGAGTTGATGTCTATGTCGACAGTCACAGGGTAGAGGTTGAAACCATAGCGCATGAAGAATGAGAAGCGGCCAACGTCGCAACCTAATGTTGGCGCGAGGTAGAAGCCTGGCATTGCCCATTCGTTAATGCTGAATCCAGTGCGGAGCGAGATGTAGGGTGAGCGGCCACTCTTGAATGGCGAGTACTTAGTCTCCAAAAATACTGGAACGTAGAATGTGCTTACCACGCTATTGACGTCGACATATAGTCCGACACCCATACCCACAGCGACGCCACTTCCGAGGCGCGCGCCATGAACGGTGCTGACGCCGATATCGCTACCGCCGCCAAGAGTCACGCCGCCAGCAGCCTCGAGATTACCCCAATACCCCGTATTGTGGTAGTTGTACTTTGTCTGTGCACTCGCACCTACCGTAATAAATGTAAATGCGACAAGAATTAGAAGAACTCTTTTCATAGATGTAATCTGTTATATTGTTTTATGTGTGACACCGCCATTTTCGCTTTCTGACATCGAAAGCCAAAATTCTTTTCCTGGCTACAAATTTACCCCCCCCCTTGAATTTTCCAAATTTTAGGGTAACAATTTGAGGGTTAGGGGGTAATATTTCTGCATATCACATAATTATGCGAGGTGATGACTAAGT
>JAZRAW010000108.1:0-2596 GCA_045634765.1 Alistipes sp. | reverse complement strand
GTTTTACCCACAAAAATACAATCAACAAATTCAAATCAAAAAATCAAAGAACGCTTGTAACTTGCTTATGTTTAACGTATTAACCACTACTGTGCAAAATTTATTGCATCAGTAGTAATGAGTAATTAGTAATTAGTAATGTGCTTGTTGGGGGAGTAAGTAGGGAGTTTAAGATTGCCACCCTAAACTCCCTACTTACTAAATCTCCTTATCCTCACTAATGAAAAACGGAGCTGTGCGCTCCGCTTTTCTTATTAGAGGTTGGGGTTAATCTTTGACCACTCCTCGATTGCGGGAACGATGCCGAGTGTTACCAACTCGTCACGCATCTTGCAGAGGTGTGCGTATGAAGCGTCGAGCTTTGCCAACTCCTCCTCAGTACCAACAGGCATCTTGTATGAGCAACCATTCTGGTCGAGAACAGTGTCCATAGCCATCATGATGTGGTTGTACTTCTCGTTAGAAACGTAAGTACCTGCGGGGAAGCGGAATGCCTCGCCACCCATCACTGAGCGAATCATCTCAACTGAGAGGTATGAGGGGCTCTGGAATGATGAACGACCGCGGAGCTTGATGATAGCAGCACCACCCTGTGTTACATCCTTCTTCATCTGCTCCCACTCCTCTGCGGGGAACTCCTCAGTGCCGATGATGTCAGTGAGCTTGCGGCCAGCAACCTTAACTGCGCTGCCGAATACTGCCATCTGCTCGCCGTGGCCACCATATGTAGCGCAACCCTCGATCTCAGACTGCATAACATTGAACTTCTTTGCCAACGCGCTCTTAAGACGAGTAGTGTCGAGACCAGCAAGTGTAGTAACCTGGCCGGGCTTCAAACCAGAGTAGAGCAAAGTTACGAGACCAGTAAGGTCAGCGGGGTTGAAGATGATAACGACGTGCTTAACATCGGGGCAGTAAGTCTTGATGTTCTTACCGAGCTGCTCAGCGATCTCGCAGTTACCCTTCAAGAGGTCCTCACGAGTCATGCCCTCCTTACGAGGTGCACCACCAGAAGAGATGATATACTTTGCATCCTTGAAAGCCTCAGCAACATCAGTTGTAGCTGTGATGTTTACGTTGTCGAAACCGCTCTGGCGCATCTCCTCTGCAACACCCTCGGGTGAGAATACATCGTAGAGGCAGATGTTAGATGTGAGGTTCATCATAAGTGCAGACTGCACCATGTTCGAGCCGATCATACCGGCAGCACCGACGATAACGAGCTTGTCGTTAGTTAGAAATGCCATAGTTGTAAATGTTTTTTTTAATAGTTATAGTTTGTAAATACTCTCAAATTTTGGTTGATTGCACCAATACATATTTCCATGTAAGCAATCATCACGCAAAATTAGGAAACATTCGAGGATATTGCAAACTTTTTTGCAAATAAAATTTGTTTTACACACCGACATGGCTACATTGTTGATAAAATTATTACCTTTGTATTAATTATGGAGAGAATAATTCAAATTAACCAAGCTTCGACTCTATATGTGGGTCGTGCCGAGGAGCTCATCGATAGGGTGCTCCCCGAGGGTCGTACTATCGTAATCACAGATGCCAATATCGATCGTCTATACCCCAACCTTGTGCGCCGCTTTGAATATATCATAGTGGGTCAGGGCGAAGGGTGCAAGAGCTTGCAGACCGTAGAGCGTGTCTATCGTGAACTAATGACATTAGGGGCAGATCGCTCAACCTTCATCCTCGGCATAGGTGGTGGCATTGTTACCGATATTGCGGGTTTTGTTGCAGCAACCTATATGCGAGGCGTGGAGTTTGGCTTTATCTCTACAACGCTACTCGGTCAGGTGGATGCCTCGATAGGTGGCAAGAATGGTGTAAATGTTGCAGACTATAAAAACATGGTAGGCACATTCCGTCAACCCCGCTTCGTCATTGCCGATGTCGAGATGTTGCGCACGCTACCCAAACGAGAACTACGCGCAGGCATGGCGGAGGTCATCAAGAGTGCCATTATTGCAGATGCGAAACTCTTTGAACGCTTGGAGCGCTGTGGTGAGGCTATCTACGATTCGGTAGAGGATATGCAGGAGGTTATGCTTGGTGCTGTAGCTGTCAAGGCGAGCATCGTTGCTAAAGATGAGCGCGAAGGGGGTGTGCGTCGCCTTCTAAACCTCGGACATACACTTGGTCATGCCATAGAGAAGTGTACGCACGATGTCAGCCATGGCGAGGGTGTAGCTATAGGTATGTCGCTTGTGGCTCACGCTGCGGTGCGTCGTGGCATGCTTAGCGAGGATGTAGCAAGTCGCATAGATGGGACTCTTTTGCAACTGGGACTTAAACTGGATATGCCTGTTACAATTGCTGAAGTGTTGCGTGAGGTTAAGTATGATAAGAAGAAGAATAACAACTCTATTCGCTTGATAGTGCCAAGGAGTATTGGTGAGTGCATTGTTGAGACGTTATCGTTCGAGGAGTTAGAAAAATTGTTTAAGTAGTCTAAAATATGAAACGAGTATATATACTTCTTGCCGATGGCTTTGAGTGTGTCGAGGCCTTGGCTCCTATAGATGTTATGAACCGCGCGGGTGTTGATTTGAAGCGTGTCGCAGTGGGTGGCAATTTGAGC
>JAZRAW010000107.1:0-4906 GCA_045634765.1 Alistipes sp. | reverse complement strand
GTAGACTATGCCAAAGAGAACAGATATAAAGAAAGTAATGGTTATCGGCTCTGGCCCTATCGTTATTGGTCAGGCTGCCGAGTTCGACTACGCAGGTACACAGGCGTGCCTCGCGCTCAAGGAGGAGGGTTATCAGGTTATCCTTGTTAACTCCAACCCCGCAACCATCATGACCGATACCAACATCGCCGATAAGGTCTACATGGAGCCACTAACATTGGAGTATGTGGCAAAGATTATCCGCTACGAGCGCCCCGATGCTATCGTACCAGGCTTGGGTGGCCAGACAGGCTTGAACCTCGCCGTGCAGTTGGCAAAGAAGGGTATCTTGGAGGAGTGCGGTGTCGAGATTTTGGGTACATCGTTCACCTCTATTGAGGAGGCCGAGGATAGAGAGTTGTTCAAGGAACTCTGCGTGCGCATTGGCGAGCCCGTCATCCCCTCACGCATCACCAACTCTATCGAGGAGGGTGTCGAGGCCGCAAAGGAGATTGGCTACCCCGTAGTCTTGCGCCCCGCCTTCACGCTCGGTGGTACAGGTGGTGGCTTCGCGGACAACGAGGAGGAGTTGCGCGATGTTATGCGTAACGCCTTGGCGCTCTCGCCCATCCACCAGGTACTCGTCGAGAAGAGCATCAAGGGCTACAAGGAGATTGAATTCGAGGTTATGCGCGACAAGAACGACACGGCTATCGCCATCTGCTCTATGGAGAATGTCGACCCCGTAGGTATCCACACGGGTGACTCTATCGTTGTTGCTCCCAGCCAGACACTTGCTGCCAAGGAGTACAACATGCTCCGCTCAAGCGCCTTGAAACTCATCCGCGCACTCAAGATTGAGGGCGGTTGCAACGTTCAGTTCGCACTCGACCCCCTCTCGTTCAAATACTTCATCATCGAGGTTAACCCCCGCGTGAGCCGCTCTTCAGCACTTGCTTCAAAGGCGAGTGGCTACCCCATCGCGCGCGTCACTGCGAAGGTCGCTATCGGCATGACCCTCGACGAGATTCAGATTGCCAACACCCCTGCAAGCTTCGAGCCTACATTGGACTACATCGTAACGAAGGTGGCACGCTTCCCCTTCGATAAGTTCAGCGACGCTTCGAACGAGCTCGGCACACAGATGAAGGCTACGGGTGAGGTTATGTCAGTAGGCCGCACCTTCGAGGAGGGATTATTGAAGGCGGTACGCTCACTCGAGACCGGTGTATGCCACATTTACCACAAGAAGTTCGACACCATGTCTGTTGAGGGCATCCTCGCATACATCCGCAAGGGCACCGACGACCGCATCTACGCCATCGCCGAGCTTATCCGCCGCGGTGTTGACCTCTTGCACGTCTACGACAACACCAAGATTGACCTCTTCTTCCTCGAGAAGCTCAAGAACATCGTGGAGATGGAGCGCGTGGTTAAGGAGAACGCCAAGAACGCCGAGGTGTTGTACGAGGCTAAGCGCATGGGCTTCAGCGACAAGTTCATCGGCAGCCTCTGGGGCATGACCGAGAGCGAGGTATTCCTCTTGCGCAAGGCAAACAACATCTTCCCCGTATATAAGATGATTGACACCTGCGCTGCGGAGTTCGACTCTAAGGTACCTTACCTATATTCTACATACGAACAGGAGAACGAGTCTATCGTTACCGACCGCAAGAAGATTGTGGTTCTCGGCTCTGGTCCTATCCGCATCGGTCAGGGTGTCGAGTTCGACTACTCTACCGTACACGCCATCTGGGCTATCCGCGAGGCGGGCTACGAGGCTATCATCATCAACAACAACCCCGAGACCGTATCTACTGACTACACCACCAGCGACAAGCTCTACTTCGAGCCTTTGACCGTGGAGGATGTTATGAATGTCATCGAGTTGGAGAAGCCTACGGGTGTCGTTGTATCTCTCGGTGGTCAGACCGCTATCAACCTCGCTAAGCCATTGGCCGACCTCGGCGTGGAGATTATCGGCACAGGCATCGAGGCTATCAACAACGCTGAGGATAGAAAGTGCTTCGAGGCTATCATGCGCCGCGTGGGCATCCCTCAGCCCGATGCAGAGGCCATCACCGACATCGAGCGCGGTGTTGCTGCCGCAGAGCGCATCGGCTACCCCGTCTTGGTGCGCCCAAGTTATGTATTGGGTGGTCGCGCTATGCAGATTGTATCGAACGAGGAGGCTTTGCGCCACTACCTCAAGACCGCAGTTGAGGTCAACGAGGACCAGCCCGTATTGGTTGATAAGTATATCATGGGTAAGGAGTTGGAGGTTGACGCCATCTGCGACGGCACCGATGTCTTCATCCCAGGTATCATGGAGCACGTTGAGCGCACAGGTATCCACTCGGGTGACTCTATCAGCGTATACCCCACTTTCAGCGTAAGCCAGAAGGTTAAGGACACAATTATAGACTATACCATCCGCCTCGGTAAGGAGATTGGCATCCTCGGCTTGTACAACATCCAGTTCATCGCCGACGACCGCGACATGGTATACGTCATCGAGGTTAACCCACGCTCATCGCGTACCGTGCCCTTCTTGTCGAAGGCTACAGGCATGCCTATGGCTAACATCGCTACAAACGTAATGCTCGGCAAGAGCCTCAAGGAGCAGGGCATCAATGTCATCGTTCCCGAGGAGAAGAAGCGCTGGTATGTTAAGACTCCCGCCTTCTCATTCGCCAAGATTCGTGGCGTAGACTCTTACCTCTCTCCCGAGATGAAGTCTACTGGTGAGGCTATCGGCTACGACTCGTCATTGCGCCGCGCATTGTACAAATCATTGCAGTCTTCGGGCATGACCATCGCAAACTATGGTACTATCTTCGTATCTATCGCCGATGCTGACAAGCCACGCGCCTTGCCACTCATCCGCCGCTTCTACGAGCTCGGTTTCAACATCGAGGCTACGGGCGGCACAGCTACATTCTTGCGCGAGAACGGCATCCGCACCCGCATGCTCAAGAAGCTCAGCGAGGGCTCTACCGAGATCTTCGAGTCTATCCGCAAGGGCCATGTAAACTATGTTATCAACACCATCGACATCAACCAGCATAGCGCTCGCCTCGATGGCTACGACATCCGTCGTTGTGCCGTTGAGAACAACGTTACCATCTTCACCGCACTCGAGACCGTAAGCGTGCTTCTCGACGTCTTGGAGGAGATTACTTTGGGCGTGTCGACAATCGATGCAGAGTAACGATGTACAAGAAAGGATTATACACTATCGTATCTAACGAGCCTCTGACACCTGCGGTCTACCGCATGGTGTTGGAGGGCGATACGCAATATATCACACGCTCGGGTCAGTTCGTCAACCTCGAGCTCGAGGGTAAGTTCCTGCGCCGCCCTATCTCGGTGTGCGACTACGACGCTACGACACTCACTATTATATATAAGGTGGTGGGTCGCGGCACGGAGCAGATGCGCCATATGCAGGCGGGTAAGGTCCTCGACATCCTCACAGGCCTCGGCAACGGCTTCTCTACCGAGAACACAGCACAGCGCCCACTTCTTGTAGGTGGTGGCGTTGGTGTGCCCCCCATGTATAACCTCTGCAAGCGCCTCCTTAGCGAGGGTAAGCAGCCCCGCGTGGTGTTGGGTTTCAACACCGCAAGCGAGGTCTTCTATAAGGCAGAGTTCGAGGCTTTGGGCGTGGATGTATATGTTGCTACGGCAGATGGTTCTATGGGCATCAAGGGTTTCGTAACTGACGCCATCCGCGAGGCGGGCATCGAGTTCGACTACCTCTACACCTGTGGTCCATTGCCAATGTTGAAGGCCTTGTACGATGCTACCGATGTGCCCGCGGAGTTCAGCTTCGAGGAGCGCATGGGTTGCGGCTTTGGCGCTTGCATGGGTTGCACCTGCAAGACCAAGTATGGCAACAAGCGCATCTGCAAGGATGGTCCCGTACTTAAAAGAGAGGAGATTATATGGTAAAGCACTACGACACATCTGTTGAGCTTTGCGGTGTGAAGCTCATCAACCCCGTAATTCCCGCATCAGGAACCTTCGGCTTCGGTCGCGAGTTCGCGGAGTACTACGACTTGGACTGCCTTGGTGCAATATCATTCAAGGGTACTACGCGCGACGCCCGCTTTGGTAACCCCACACCCCGCATCGCGGAGTGTACCTCGGGTCTTATCAACTCAGTAGGCTTGCAGAACCCCGGCATCGACCAGGTCATCGCCGAGGAGCTACCCCACCTTCGCACCATCTTCCACAACCCCATCGTAGCCAACATCAGTGGCTTCTCGTTGGAGGAGTATGAGGAGTGCTGCGCCAAGATTGACAAGGAGGAGCAGGTGGAGATTATCGAGGTCAACGTATCGTGCCCCAATGTGCATAATGGTGGCATGAGCTTCGGCACACAGCCCGAGTCGGCAGCCGAGGTTACGCGCCGCGTCAAGGCTGTTACGAAGAAGCCCGTATTCATCAAGCTCAGCCCCAATGTTACGGACATCGTGGCTATCGCCAAGGCATGCGAGGAGGCAGGTGCTGACGGCATCTGTCTGATTAACACTTTGTTGGGCATGCGCATCGACACCATGCGTCGCAAGCCCGTCATCGCCAATAAGATGGGCGGTTTCTCGGGTGACGCCATCTTCCCCATTGCTGTGCGCATGGTATATCAGGTTGCTAACGCCTGCAACATCCCCGTTATGGGTTGCGGTGGCGTAAGCTCCGCTTCGGACGTTATCGAGATGATGATGGCGGGTGCCACAGCCGTACAGGTGGGTGCTGCCAACCTCAAGAACCCCTACGCCGCAAAGGAGATTGTGGAGGCCTTGCCCAAGGAGATGGAGCGCCTCGGCATCGAGCGCCTGAGCGACATCATTGGTATTGTAAAGTAAGATATAACCTTAAAACTGAATATAGTATGTCAAAGCGAGATGTTATTATTGCTTGCGAT